>JACQXX010000105.1 GCA_016208495.1 Acidobacteriota bacterium
CTTCAAATACACTATCTGCATCTCGTGGCGGCAAACACATGCTTTTTTCCTCTTCTTTCTTCTTTCGATTTTTAAAAGCATGAGTTTGCCCTTTTTTTTCTATTTGTTACAGTCATTATTTTCTTATCCTGGCGCTTATGGCCCTCAGCCCTCAGCCCTGGTTTTTTCAGCCCTCTCCAATCACACTCCAAACGTGTATGGCGCGGCCTGTACAACCGGCGTCGGTTTTGGACGCGACCAGAGAATATGGACACCAGTTCCCAACATGACAAAGAACACGATTGGCAACACGACCAGCCAGCCGACAAACGGCGTGAGGATGGAAAATTCCAGTAAGAACGTGCCAAGAAAAATATTATGAAGAGGTGATTTCGTTGCGGTTTGTTGAGCTAACAGATGAGCCAGGTGTTGAACGACGGCGGTTCCACCCAAAACAACCAGTCCCATTCCAGCGAGTAAAACGAGTACCCCAAGGGCCTTGAACGGTCCAATCAACACGGCTTTCATCACTCCGGCCAATACCAGAAGCCCAATCAATGTAACAATACCGGTACCAAACGCCCGCACGGGATGGGAAGCAATACGTTCAGCTCCACGGTCAATAGCCTTGGGAAACACCAACCCAATAGCAGCAAAAAGCGATGGAAATGCCAGCCCAACCAGCACCAACGCAGCAAGAACAGCCAACACATCAGCGATTGTCATACCTGAAAACTCCTTTTGATCTATTTTTTGTATGCGTGAAGTTTCGTCTCAAAAGGGTATACAGGCAGACTTCTTTATTGGGTTCAGGATTGGAGGAAAAATGAAGAATGAAGAAATGGAAATGAAAACTCCGTTGCGGAAAGGTCAATTCTCGCCGGGATAGACACCGAACACCAGTGTGCAAGGCAGCTTTGAGGCACACCTACCGACGACTTGCATTATTTTCTTTGGTACAGCATCGCCGACTGCCCCACCATTTCATCCTTGCCTTCGGCAAGAACCAACATTCCAAACACGGAGTTTCCCGGCAAGCTGGTCAGATTGACACTACCCCACAATTCGGTTTTGGGTTCTGTCTGGGGATCTTCATCTATGAGCACTTCATGACGATCAACATCCACGGCACACACTTTTCCATTTTGGTCAACGACCACGCCCACCAGGAGCATTCGTCCTCCCGGAAGCTGCCGGGTTCTAATGGCATCGGCGATTTTATGGGCTGCCTGCTGATATTCATTTGAAGAAATCACCAATCCTGGGGTCGAAGCGATTTTTTTCAAGCAGTCGTTTGGATAGCAAATGAGGTAGACGACAAATCCAAGGGTAATCAGGTCTGCGAGGACAAAGTATATCCCCAGCGAAATCAATTTCTTCTTTGGCAATTTCAACTGCATTTCTTTCTCTTTTCTTCGGGTTTGAAAAGTTCGCGGGACTCAAGCCATGCGGCGCCGCTACTTGACGACAAACGAACTACTGACGGCTTCTCCGGTGTTGGCGGCGGCGTCACGGGCAATGACTTTGACTCGGGCGACTTTGGTTTTGGCAAATGATGCTGGCACCGTCCAGGCAAACTGTTGTTGAGTTCCAGCCAACCCGGTTACAACTGTCGTTGAGAAATTCGCCCCATCCGTCGCATAAAGCACATCGTGACTGGCAACGGCGATGTTGTCAGATGAACTCCAGGCAATGGTCACATTCGGATCTTTTTTGCGTTTGATTTTGGCTTTGGAAAGCGTGACCTGGGAAACGGTCGGCTTCACCGTATCTGGCGGCGGCGGTGCAACCACTGAAAAGATGCCGGATTGGCCGTTCCCAACATTCCCGGCGGCATCGGTGGCCGAAACCGTGATTTGTGCTTGCGAGAAGGCATCGTTTTCGGCAATCGAGAGTGTGAAACTGGTTGCGGTTCCTGGCAAACCAGCCGCCAGCGTTTCTTCAAACCCGGTGCCGTTGCGTTGTCCGGTGAGGTTGATCCAATGACCGGTAACTCCAATATTGTCAGAAGATTGCCAGATTACTGAGACCTGGGCATTTGGTCTTGATTCGACTACCAGTCCTGTCGCGGGAGAAGCCACCATCACCGTCGGTTTCACCGTGTCCGGGTCAGGGTCGTTCCCGGTAATTCCAACCGTTCGGGCAAACTCCGACGTCTGATTATTGACCGTACTCGTTGCGGTCAATGCAGTAACACCCGCCAGTGAACTCGCCGGAAGTGCAATTGAAAAATTCCCGGCGGCAACTGGCGTGGCCATCAGGAATGTCCCCAGTCCATACGCCATCACATCCGTATTTGGCGCCGTTGGACGCGGCGCCCGGCTTGAGGCGTACCATTCAACCGTGCCTGATTGAGGATTGACTCCCGTAACCTTCACAGTTCCATCAGTTTGCCGGATCGCAGATTCAATCCGCACTGACGGCTGGTACAGATTTGGTCCTCCAGCTTGAGGTGTTGTTGACAAATTCGGCAGGTATCCGCTTTCCAAAACATCCGTGCACCGTGGCGTCAACCCAATTCCTGGTCCGCCAACACCAGCAAAGGTATTTTGTGATACCAGAATATTTTGGGTCATCAAGGTTTCTTCACGAGGTCGAGGAAACTGGTAAATGGCCGATGGATCAAGCGGGGTTTCACAGAGCACGATTCCAGCTTTCGCACAGTTGCTCAATTGATTGCCTTTGATTTCCGTTCGGCGGATGATCCCGGAAACCTCAATTCCAATCGGACAGTTGCTGATCTGGTTATTTAAAATCTGTGTCGTTTGCGAAGTGATCGGATTCCCGGCCCAACTTCGGAGGTAAATCCCGGCCAACCCGAAGTTCCCAATGATGTTCCCCGTAATCACATCATCCTGCTGGGCAAAGATTCCAACGGCGTATGCGCCCTGATCGGTCTCAGGATTGAGCTGATTGTCTGGCGTCACAACAGGGGCGATGTTTTCCCCATTGGGGCCAACGCCAATACGGTTATTGCGCATGATGTTTCCTTGGGAAGATTCATCACTTACGGTGTTGAATTCACCAATACCACCAGCTCGCGTTCCTGCAATTATGTTTCCCTCGATAATATTATCTTTAGGGCGAAAGAACAGGTCTATTGAAGGAGCCGGATTCCCATCAAATCCACTTCTAATTGCTGTTATCGGAAACCTAGTTGTCCCAGCTTTATTTGTACCGATTATGTTATTGCGAATAGTATTGTTTGATGCAATATTCCTATCAGAAGATCCATTTATCCAAATTGGTAAATGGATTAGGCTAATTATATTTCGCTCAATCAAATTGTTATTTGCTCCTCCATCAAGGTACACACCTGCTGCTGTAACTCCTGGAATAAACGTATTTCCATCTGACTGTATTCCAATATAGTTATCAGAGACTCTGTTACCTGAAGCAACAAACCCTGGTTGTTTGCTTAAAGCTGAAATTCCTATTGCTCCATGACTAAGCTGAGGAATTGCTGGCATATTGAGTCCCCGAATCCAGTTTTGGTCTCCTCCGTAAATAAATATAATACTCGGGACAAGAACAAATTCACCATTATCAATCAAATCCGAGCTTTGACCGCTTCCATCAATAACTACAACTTCAGGACCATCAGGATTAGTTTCTCCTCCAAAAACAGATTGAGAAAAACCATCGATTAAGATCTGGCTGGTAAAAATATAAATAACAGATCTCATTGTAATTCGCCAAGTTCCAGTAAACTGATCAAAGTTAGGGTCATTTTGCGTAAGCCTAAAAATAATTCTGCGACCTCCCCCAACAGACTCAGCTTGTCGAACAGCCTCACGTAAAGTTCCTGGGCCACTATCAGCGGTACTCGTGACAGCTATCTCAGAGAACCCTTGATAAGTAGATTCGGGTAAGGGCAATAATTGAGTATCATTTTGTTTGATTTCTTGATTTATTGTTTTGTTTGCAAAACCTGTATCTTCTCTTCTCCAACTTTGTACTTGATCTTTAATTTGCCCAAATCGTTTTTGATAGGTTCCTACTATTCCCCTTTTAGCACAGTGTTTTGCAAAAAACAGGCGATCAATTTCGACTGGATTTAGGCCATAATGACTCCCCTTTTCAAGTATTTCCAGTAAATGTACGGCATCTCTATTCTTTTCTAAACCCAAATCTCCATTAGTCTTAAACTGACTCAACCAGGAAGTATTGGCTCCCAACATAATTATTAACAAAAAGGAGATTGTGCTTTTCTGAACAAACGTTGTCATAGCAGTAGCCTCTATTCCGCTTCGTAATAAAATCTTTCAGGTAGCAGTGGATTTAGCTGGTCAAACTGAATTTTCACTTTCCTGACATTTGAATTTTTAGGAACACCAAGTCGGTCCATGGGTCCCTCACTACTTCCTGTAGACTGCCCAAAGCTACCTAATTCAACAAATTCTCCATATCCGTTATTTGGATCAAAAGAAAAGGGTCCAGCTGTGTTTATTGAACTCACAGGAACAAATTGCCCAAGGTTCGCTAATCCAGTTAGGTAATTTTGAAACTCCCTAGGTGCCCCTTGTCCAGGGCTATTCAATATATTGGCAGCATTTCCGGCTGCTCCTGCAGATGTAAATAATCCATTGACTGTCCCGCCACACGAATTGGTCAACTCATAAGCCGTACACGTCGGAGGATTGGTCAACAGGTTCAACGACGCACACTGCGGTGACCAACTTCCGCAGGGATCAACATTGAGCCCAACAATTCTGGCATTCCATTCTTCAGGTGGAATCGTTGGTGGTCGAAACTGCACCAGCACCCGCATCTGAAAGGCCCGTTCATAACTCGGCACAAGCCAGATAGGTGCGGTATCCTTTTGATCTTCCGGTTTTTCCTTGGCCTTGGCTGGGCTTGATTGCCCGCTCAACTGAAAGGTTCCTGGTCTCCACACAGAGCCCAGGATTGCCATCGCCCCGGTGTCGGGCGGCAAATCCTTGGCGGCAATTTCGATTTTGTAGGGCACCGTGACGGTTAACTGCACGACCAGACCACCTCCGGGAAGCCCCACTCCGGGATCGGCGCCGTTGCGCACACCATCCAGGTCAATTTTCATCAAGGCGGTTCCATAGACCCGCGCCCATTCACGGGCGACTTCGGGCGGCGCGTCTTTCATCAGAGTTGAACAGCGCATTTCAAGCGGAAAATACCGTGGGAAATACCGTTCGCAATACGTCGTCAGTTGCTGGGCATTCAAGGCGGGGGCTTTGGTGCCTCCGGCCAGAGCGGTTCGGTCCAGGATTTCCTGCATTCCCGCCGTGAGTTTGACCACATACGCCTCAGTTGCCGCCTGCAAATCCGGAAGGGTCGCCCGCGCAAACGATTTTATTTGCAGCCGCTGGCTTTCCTGACGGGTGGTTTGCACATTGTGCACCGTCAGTAACTGGAGCATGGAGCAAAAGATGCCGCAAAAAATCAGAAACAGGAAGGCTACCGTTAACAGCAAGCCATGCCCCTGACCATGCTCGGTTCGCCGTCTCCGAAAGAGAGTCGGTATCCGTGCTGTATTGTGAAAATTGGTTTTGGTGTACTGGTTCATATTGGTATCCAATCTTGCCCACTCGCTCACGCAGGCGGTACTGACTTTTTTTCATCCGTTCTCAAAATGGGCGTCACTCATTGGCCTGATACAGGTCCGAGGCAACCACAGTAATGCCCTTTGGCCCAGTCAACGTGACGTACACATAAATTTTTCCATCGGCAACTGGTGAAACAGATGCCACATACCCATAGGTTTTGCCACCGACTGGGCCAGGAGCTTTTGTTTCCTGGTCAATCGTAATTCCCTGTTTGGTAATGACGACTTTGCCGGTCTTTGTTGAAGCCAGTTTTTGGACGGCAAACCGGTGGGCCAGATCTTCGACGGCCCGATTGAGGATCAGGGCGTCATCCGTAATCAGTTGGCTTCGATAGTCGGTCGTCACAAATGAACCAACCATCAAAATCCCGATCATAATCACCACACCAGCCAGTGCTTATAGAGCACCCACTTCCATGCGGAAACCGGTGAAGAGGGAGGTAAAATTTATTTGAAGGTAACTTGTTGGTTTCAAGGTTTGTTGTCCTGGATTGGAGACAGGCAACTGACAAAGATAGTCACTATTTTGGCGGGATCTGAAAAAAAGTGCAATCAGATTTTGAGTTTTCGAAAACTCACCTCACTTTTTCAAATTGCAAGGGCATCAACCATCACTGAGAATCAATTTAGAATTGAATTCTGGTTAGGGAGCGTTAAAAAATAAGTTCCTGGGGCGGTTCTGCCACGTCCAGGTTTTGGTCTTGCACCGCGAAGCGTTGCCGTTCGGATAGCCGGTCGGTTGGCCGCTTTGGGCCTACCACCGGATCCAAAGGCCACCCCTTGTTGCTCCCCGCTTCGCCCGCGCCCCGCAGGGGCGCGGGAGAAGCGGGGGAGTATTGGAGAGGACGAACGCAACCACCGGCTATCCGAACTGCAGCCCTCCGGGATGCTCAATCCAAATGCCTGATTCCCAAAAGAAAACGGGAAGTTGATTTTTTACAGTCCCTTAGCGTGAAAATTCAATTTGAATTTAAACAATCAGGTTTATCTTCCGGCTTTATCAGTCATAAGCGCCAGAATTAAGGAGAATTTGAACCATCCGCTGGTGTTGTATGTCGCCCCTGCAGCGCTTTGGCCGTGATCTGACCGGGACCGGGGGCTGACGCACCTTTCACGTGTAGGTTTTTTGGTTTTGCACCGCGAAGCGCTGCCGTTCGGATAGCCGGTCGGTTGGCCGCTTTGGGCCTACCACCGGATCCAAAGGCCACCCCTTGTTTCTCCCCACGTCGCCCGCGCCCCCGAGGAGGCGCGGGCGACGTGGGGAAGGTTGGAAGAACGCCCCTTTTTCCGGTGGTAGCTCGCAAAGCCTCGCAACCGACCGGCTATGTGAACGGCAGCCCTCCGGGATGCTCAATCCAAATGCTGGTGTCCCAAATGAAAAGGGGAAGTTGTTTTTTTACGCCCCTAAGCAAACCGCTGATATTTTGGGCGAAATTTGGGTCATTCTCAATTCTTTATTCTTCCTTCTCAATTCTTCATTTCTGTATTTCGATTATCCACACATTGCCGACGGTTTCGGCATATTCAAACACCATCTGATTGCCTTTTGGCGACCAGGCTGGATAGCGGACATAGGCGTTGAGTTTGGTATAACCGGTGAGTTGCTTCTGTTCGCGGGTGGTCCGGGAAATCACCCACAGATTCCAATATCCTTGCCGAAATCCGGCAAAGGCGATTTTGTCACCATCTGGTGACCAGCTATGCGGCCAGTGCTGACCCCGGTCAGTCGTAAGCTGGATGAGTTCGCCACCCTGGCTGGGCATAACCACAAGTTGGGTGTCTTCACCGCGTTTGAGCTGGAGGGCGACCCATTTTCCATCCGGCGACCAGCAGGGAAATCCCAACGATTCCTGATCAAAGGTGATCTGTTTGGGTTGACCACCTTCAACCGGAACCAGCCAGAGGTTGGTTGTCGTCCCATCGCGTTTGGAATTAAACGCCACGGTTTTTCCATCCGGTGAAAGTCGGGGGAAATCGGTGTCTTTTTCAAACTTTTGGAGCAGGGTTTCTCTTCGGCTTTCCGGGACAATGGACCAGAATGCCTGCTGCCCTTCCCGATTGGACCGGAAATAGATTTTCGAGCTGTCAGGCGACCAGCTTGGAACGGTTTCGACCGCCGGGTCGGTGGTGAGTTGCGTTTGATGATTCCCATCGGCATCAACCATCCAGATATCAGGGTTGGTGCCCTGTCGCCACTTTTCAAAGGCAATCTTGGTGCCGTCTGGAGAAAAGACCGGACGCGTGCTGCGTCCGGTTTCAAGCATCAATGGAACAGGTTTGGTTTTTGAAATCTGGGTTTGGGGGTCAAGTTCGAGTGACCACAGATTGCTGGTCATCGAAAGCGCGCTGTAGGCAATTTTCTTCCCGTCCTTTGAAATCGTCAGATGGCGAGGCGTCCCAATGCCCAGATTGGCCAGTTGATAGGGTTCGCCTTCCGGTTCGCAGGTCTCGGGCAAGACATCAATTTTCCACATGCCGTAGTTTCCATCTTCCAGCACGGCTGAATAGAAAATCCCCTTCCCATCCGGTGCAAAAATCGGGTCATAAATGTAGCGTTGCGTCGCCACGATTTTCACAAGTTCTTTGGATTCAATCGAAATTGCCCAAATGGCTGATGTTCGTCGGTCATAGGTCGCAAAGGCAATCCATTTCCCATCGGCTGACCAGGACGGCGTCCCGTGTCCTCCGGCTGGATTGCCCACCTGGGTTACGGCCTGCGGGTTTCCTCCCCGAGCTGGAACCGTCCAGATCGTTGACGGAGGCTGTGCCGGTGCGGCATTGCCGCTCAAATCAATCAGCCCATCCGATTGAAACGTCAGGGTTTTCCCGTCGGGAGACCAGACTGGTCGCGAACCAAATTCACTGAGCTGTTTGAGTGACCCACCGAGTACGGAAATAACCCAAATCCCACCGCGTTTTTTGCTGTGATAGGCGATCCATTCTCCGTCAGGAGACCAGGCCGGCTGCACATTCTGCTCGCCATCGGTGGTCAACTGGACTTCACGGCCCCCCGCGACAAGTTGTTTGAGATAGAGTTCGAACCCGCCGCTTTTATCCGAACAATACACCATGGATCGTCCGTCAGGTGAAAAGGTCGGATAGACATCAAGCCCTGAAGAAATCGTGGTTTGAACCGCTTTCACTTCGCCCAGGCTTGTTTTTTGCCGGGCTTGAAGCCAGAGCTTTGCCCCCCAGAATCCGCTTCCGGCCACCAGGCCAAACACCAAAGCCACGGTTAGCCATTTGAACAAGCGGTATCCGTCACTGTGGCCAGGCTGAGCCTGAACTGGAAGGGTATCAACCGTTTTGGTGCTCCGGGTCTCATCGGTCCGCATGGCCGGCGGCATTTCCTCGGTTACCAGTTCAGCGGTTGTGTTCCCGCCGGATTCAGGCGGTTGAAGGATCGTTCGTTGTTGCGAACTGGTGACCTGCTCGCTTTCGGTCAAATCGGAATCGGTCGAACTGCCTGGAAGCGGCTCAAGCGGCTGGCTGGTGGAATAGGGGGCCGGATTGATCACAAATGCCTGATCGAGATCACGTTGGACGGCTTTTAAGTCAACCACAACTTCAGCAAATGAGGCGTACCGATCCTTTGGATCCTTCATCAAGCATCGCTGAACAATCCGTTTGAGCAACGCAGGAATCGCCAGCCCGGTCGTCGGCCAGGGTCGAGGGTCATCAACCACAATTTTGGTGACGGTTTCCAGCGTCGTACCACCCGAGAAGGGATGCTTCCCGGTCAACATTTCATAAAACACAATTCCAAATGAAAAAATGTCGCTACGTGGGTCAAGCGGGTTGCCGCGAGCCTGCTCTGGGCTCAAATACCGAACCGTCCCCAGAATAATCCCTTCCCTGGTATCTTTCACCTGGGTCACTTCGTCGGTTTCAGCATCGGCGGGGTCGTCTTGCAGCAATTTGGAAATCCCAAAATCCAGGATTTTGACCCGCCCATCCTCACTCACCATCAGGTTTGAGGGTTTGATGTCACGGTGCAGTATTCGCCGCTGGTGGGCGGCAGCCAGTCCTTCGGCAATTTGAATGGCAAATCCAACACATTCGTTGGCGGTCAATCGTCGGGCGCGCATGAGGGATTCGAGGGCACGACCTTCGACATATTCCATCACCAGAAATGGAACGGTGGTGTCTTTGTCTTCCTGCACCTGCTCAGTCGCGCCAACTTCGTGGATGACAATCACGTTGGGATGGCTCAACGCAGCCAGCGCACGGGCTTCCCGCAAAAAGCGGGCGCGGCGTTCGGCGTCATCTTTGTTGAGACGCATCAATTTAATCGCAACCTGGCGGTGGAGGATCTCATCGGTGGCCAGATAGACTTCACCCATTCCGCCACGACTCAGAAACCGGGTCAGGGTGTAATGTCCAATTTTTTTCGGCAAAGCGAACGTGTGCACAGTATTTTTCGGGCCTGGGGCTTTGGGCTTAGGGCTATGGAAGTTACGCCACAATGATTGAATTGTGTGAAGACCGCGGATTTTGTGGCACTATTTCTATCTTCTTTTCCTGGTGAAATCCAGATTTCCCGTGCTCAAATGCAATTTTCATTTTTTAACCAAAGGATGCGTTTATGGGTTTATTTCGACCACATCGGAGTTTTTCACCTGCGGCCCGCGCTTTCACCTGGATTGGCTGCGGCTGGATCTGGTTCATGGTGTTTGGCGTACAGCCAGCCGTTTGCGCTCAAACGACACCTGCCGCAAACCAGTCCGGGAAATTTCAGGTTTTCGTCAAGGGTAAGCCTGTTGGCACGGAAACATTTCAAATCAAAGGAGATGAGTATACGGGTGAAGTCTCGATTGACCTGGGCGTCAAGGTCAACGGCAAATCAAAGCTGCGTTATCGAGGCAATAAAATTGACTTTTTCGAAGCCGAGCAAAATAGCGCCAAATTGACACTCGACACCACCACCCCGATGAAACTGACCAGCCCGGCTGGAACTCGTGAAGTGACTATCCCAGACGGCGCGATTTTGCTTGAAACTGTGTACCTGCACCAGTATCACGCCCTGGTGAACCGATATGACCTTGAAAAAGGCGGGAAACAACCGTTTCAGACCTTTGTGCCAACCATCGGGATGGTCTTTCCAATCACTTGCGAATTGACTGAACGGATTGAACCAGCACCGCCAAACCAGCCGCTGACCCTGCTGAAGTTTCAATCAAATGTCGCCAATGTCCAGGTGATCAACATACTGACCGATGAAAATCGAACCATTTTGATGATTGATGTTCCGGCTCAAGGGTACACCGTGGTCCGCGAAGGGTTTGAATTCCTGCGGCCTAAACCTGAGTCCGAAGTGATCAGCGACAAATATGACCGGGTTGAGGTGGAAATCCCCAGCACCAGTGGCGTCAAACTGGCTGGAACATTGACGGTCCCCAAAAACGGAAATCCCCGCCACCCCGTGGTGGTATTGATCACTGGTTCGGGGCCCCAGGATCGGGACGAAGATACACCACCGTTTATCAATTACCATTTATTCCGATTGATTGCTGATCGCCTTTCCCAAAACGGAATTGCCACATTGCGGTGTGATGATCGCGGTGTGGGAAAAAGCACCGGAGATTTCTTGCGGGCTGGCTTCCAGGATTTCATCGCCGATGCCCGCGCCCAGGTGGCTTTCTTGCGCCAGCGCTCCGAAATTGACCCCGCCCGAATCAGCGTTCTCGGCCATAGCGAAGGCGGATACATCGCCCCTTTGCTGGCGGCAACGGATGCCAAAATCAAGTCGGTTGTCATTCTGGCCGGTCCCTCGAAACGTCTGGATCCGCTGATGATTGAACAGCTTGAATATCAGGCTGGATTTCAGGATTTGCCCGAAGCCACCCGGAACTATGCCCGTTCCCTGATTGACGGCACCAAAAAAATGATCGCCGATGTCAAAGCCAACAAATCAGTGGTTGATAAGGAAGGCCGGAAACTGGTGAAAGTTGGACGCTTACAGTGGAATATTGACTATTTTCGCCAGCACTTTGCTCATGATCCAGTGAAGACGATTCGCAAAGTGCGCTGTCCGGTGCTGATCTTACAGGGTGATCGTGACGTCCTGGTTCAGAAATATCACGCCGAAGCCCTGGCCGCCGAACTCAAAAAAGCCGGGAACAAAAACGTCGCGTTTCACATCTTTCCCTATTTAACCCATATGTTTACGACGTTTCCTTATAACAATCCCGATCCGAAGGCGCTCTCAAAATCCGAAACCGTCTCGGATGAATTTTTGGAAGCGCTCAGAGAGTGGAGTGCCACAACTTTTTAACCAAACAACACTGTGTCAGAAGAGGTAACGCGTATGGATCGAAATACCACGGTGAAGGGCACGGTGAGTGAATTAAAAGTGATAACGGCCTATGTTGATGCGGGATTCCGCGTATTGTTACCGTTTGGAAACAGCGCCCCTTATGATTTAGCCATTGATTTAGGGCCACAAGTCCTTAAAGTTCAGGTTAAAACCGGGAGGTTGCGTGATGGGTGCGTGGTCTTTCCCATGCGGCGATACAGCGGTCATTCAAGTCAGGGGAAATTATATGGAGTTGGAGAGATTGATATTTTCGCCGTCTATTGTCCCGACAATCAGCACATGTATGCCGTGCCTTTATCAGGAACCCTCATTGAAGGAAGGTTGCGTGAGACTGAAACCAAAAACAACCAAAAGCAAAAAATCCGCTGGGCGGCGGATTTCACATTTGAGCATCATTTGAAAACTTTGAAAAAAGAAGTGGTGGAGCTAGTCGGGATCGAACCGACGACCTCAACAGTGCCACTGTTGCGCTCTCCCAGCTGAGCTATAGCCCCACATCGGTGATGTCAAACTGTTTTGAAGGGCGGTACGATAGCCGATGAAGTGGCATTCGTCAAGCATTTTGTGCAAGCACCGACGTTGACAGTTCAGAAACTGCCATTCAGTATCGGGTCTCGTGGTCTCTTTTTCGCTTCATTTTCCGCAGCTTTTCATTTTTTCATCAGGAGATGCTTCCATGTTCAACAAAGTTCTGGTGCTTTCAGCCTCGGCTGGGGCAGGCCATATCCGTGCGGCCCAGGCCATTGAAAAAGCAATTCTGGACCTGAATGCGGCCCGCGAGGTCCGCCATATTGATACCCTGCAGTACACCAACCGCATTTTTCGACATTTTTATTCAAAAGCTTATATTGATATGGTCAACGAAGCCCCGGAAGTCCTCGGCTGGCTGTATGACTACCTGGACAAACCCTGGGAAAAAGAACGCCGCCGGCTGGCATTCGACAAACTCAACACCCGTCCGTTTGTGAAGCTCCTCAACGAAGAACAACCCGATATTGCGATTTGCACCCACTTTCTGCCTTCGGAAATTATTTCGTGGCTGACAGCCAAAGAACGCCTGCACTGCCCCCAGGCCGTGGTCGTGACCGATTTTGATGTTCATGCCATGTGGTTGTGCCACCACTATCAACAGTTTTTTGTCGCCCTGGATGAAACCCGTGTCCATTTGGAAAAAATGGGCATTCCAGGCGAAAAAATCACCGTGTCCGGGATTCCAATTGATCCAATTTTCTCACAGACCAAAGACAAATCAGCCCTGCGGGCCAAACACGGGTTGGAACCAAATGTGACCACGATTCTGATTTCAGCGGGCGGGTTTGGCGTCGGCAATATGGAGCACCTGCTCACTTCCCTGTTTGAACTCCGCCATCCGGCCCAGATTATTGCCGTTTGTGGGAAAAGCGCCGAACTCAAACAACGGGTTGAGGAAGTCGCCGCCAAACGGCCCGCGTCAAGTCAGGTACAACTGAAAGTGCTTGGATTTACCACTGAAATGGATGAATTGATGTCGGCGTCGGACATCTTGCTGGGCAAACCCGGTGGGCTGACCACCTCCGAAGCCCTCGCCAAAGGGCTGGTATTTGTGATCGTCAATCCGATTCCTGGTCAGGAAGAACGCAACTCCGATCATTTGCTTGAAGAAGGCGTGGCCATTCGCTGCAATAACCTCCCGGCTCTGGCTTATAAACTTGACCGGCTGCTTGATAACCCGCAACGGTTTGCTGATATGCAACAGGCGGCTCTGGGAATGGCCCATCCGGATGCTGCCCGAACGATTGTCACCCGGTTGCTCGAACTTAACCAAAAGAAGTGAAAAGCCTTTCCAACATGTGAAAATCAACGGCTCTGGCCGTCCGTCGAATCGCCGCCGCCAGTTCCGGATCGAGTGGTTTGATTTTTTCTACCAGACTGAGAATTTCAGAGATGTCACAGGTCGTCACGGCTGACTCAAACTGAAGTCGCCACTCCTCTGGTAACTGCCGGTAGCGTTCCGGAATCAAAATCTCTTCGTCATCAAAATCAGCCCTGGTATCAGCCATCACATATTTGACACCCAGCAAATCAGCCAGTTTTTGAAAGACTTCGCTTTCCCGAAACGGTTTTGGGAGAAACCCATTGGCGCCAGCCGCAGCCATCAAGACGCGATCCTGTTCAAACACACTGGCTGAAATCGCCACAATCGGGGTTGGCGACAGATTGAGCTGGGCTTCAAGCTCCCGAATGGTACGGGTGGCCTCATCGCCATCCATTTTCGGCATGCGAATGTCCATCAGCAACAACTGCGGACGTTTGGTTTGCCAGAAGGTAATCGCTTCTTTTCCATTTCGGGCTTCGTAGACCTCAAACCCGGCGGATTCAAGCAACTGGCTCAACAGCCGCCGGTGGTCAGTGTTGTCATCAACCACCAGAATTTTCGGAACGGCCTGATCTGGTTCCAGGCACACCACCCGCACGGCGGAGGCAGCCGGTTCATACTCCGGCGCCTGGGGTAAATCAATTTCAAACCAGAAGGTTGACCCCACTCCGATCTGACTTCGGACCTGAATCTCACCACCCATCAACTGAACCAGGTCACGACTGATGGCCAGACCAAGTCCCGTGCCATCGCGACGGTTGATCCCCGTCTGGGTTTGCGAAAAAGGAACGAACAAGAATTCAAGTTCTTGCGGTGCAATGCCGTCACCCGTGTCTTCGACCTCAAAATAACCACGGCCCCCCATCCACGAAGTCCGCAGGATGATGTGACCTGACCGGGTAAATTTGATGGCGTTGCTCAGCAGGTTGAGCAAAATCTGGCGTAGTCGGCCTTCATCACCCACAACCAGAACCGGAAAGGAAGGCGACACTTCAAAGGTAAACTCAATACCTTTGGTTCGGGCCCGCGCCTGCATCATCTCTTTTAAGTTTTTCAGCATCTGGCGCGGATCAAATGCCTGACTGGTTAATAACAACTTTCCAGCTTCAATTTTGGACAGCGATAAAATGTCGCTGATCAAATTGAGCAGATGCTCGCCGCTTCGCACGATGGTCTCAATATTTCGACGCTGTTCCAGGGATTGATGAGGGTCCCGACTCAGGAGCTGGGCAAACCCGATGATGGCGTTGAGTGGTGTGCGCAACTCGTGGCTCATATTGGACAAAAACATCGTTTTGGCCTGATTGGCACGGCGCAGTTCATTTTCAATCATATCGCCGTGTTCGGCGGTCGTTTGAAGGATGATTTCCAGATCGGTATTTTTTTTGGAGACGACTTCCAACACGGATTGCAGCGTAAGTTCGGCCCGTTCGCGTTCGAGAATCTCATTCTGAAGCTGATCTTCAATAATGTCGCCGTGTTCAGCCGTGGTTTCGAGCGCAATTTGCAGCCCTTCGTTTTGCTGTTTGAGGCGCTCGATTTCCTGGCGCAACGCCTCGACCTCACGCTGCAAAGCCAGTTCACGTTCCGTGGCTGCCGGCTCAATTGGCTCGCTCATATAAATTCCAACACCATGGCCGGCATCAACCGTTTGAGGTTTCGCAATGATTTGGTTTGCCACAGAATTTTTTCCGAGCCCCGGACGATGAGCTGTAAATCTCCTTTTTCACGGACTTTGATCACAAACATAGATAACATGCTAATGCCAGAACTGTTTAAAAACTGAAGCTGGCTGAGGTCAACCGTTACTTTTGGATGGGCCATGGCAACGCCAAAAAGCAGCAAATCCATAATTTCCTGATACCCATCCACGCCATCCAGTCTTAAAAACCCTTTGCAAAACACGGTGTTGAGCGCCGGGTCAAACCAGACCTGGTAATCATTGTTTTTTAATTCCAACGTTGACATGTGAGGTACTTCCTTGTCTTCAATAAACCTGGACCGAGGTGAAGATGGCATTCTCGATCAATTTCCGCAATTGCTTTGCCTGAGTGGGACTACACCGGAAGTAAAACCATCGTCGTTACCCGGTACAGATCAGGTGACTCACTTGCTGGTTCGACTTTTAAACCCAGGTTGGCGCCATAGTCATTTAAAATAGTCAGCAACCCCATTTGTGATACGCCATTACTGGTCGCGGCTCGCTCCAGGTGCTGGCCATACAACTCGTCAATATCGCTGGTCAGCAGTTTTTTGACATAGTCGCCATACGCCTGCCCGCTGGCTTGATCGGTGTAGTTTGAGACCAAAAAAACCAGTTTCTCATCATAGAGATACAGTGAAATACTCACTGGGAATTTGGCTGATTCCTCATTGTATTTCATGGCATTTTCGAGCAGTTCATTGGCAATGTAGCTCACCGAGCCTTTGATTGTCTCCGGCTTGCCGATTTTATCTTCCGGTAGTTCGTCCCCTGGAAAGAACGTGGCAAAGTAATCCCCGAGAAAATCAGCCGACAACCCATAATTGCGCCAGCGTTGCTTTCGGGGAGCAAATCCGGGTGAAAAATTGATCGTCAAATGTTCGTCGGTACTCGGAAGTATTTCCAGAAAAGCTCCGATTGGCTCAAAATTTGATGAATCGGTCATGCCGGATTGTCCTCATTCTATGTGGAAAAAATGGTTGCTGAAAACGGGTGAAATCAGTGGAACTGAACGGGAAAGGTTTGCGGTTTCAAGATGCTTTACCACACATCCGGCGACCCCGCCAAGCTTTTCATTCCAGGTGGGCTCTGGCAATCCTCTCACGGGGGCGATGCGTGCGGAGGGAATGGCTTTTTCTTAATGACCAGAAGGGTAAGATCGTCGAAGATTTTTTGTGAACCGATAAAAGCTTTGACGTCTTCAACCACGCGGTGCTGAAGGTCAGTTGCCGAAGCCCCGCGATGAGCCGTCAGGACAGCACAGAGCCGGTCTATTCCGTATTGCTCCTGGTCAGGGTTGACGGCTTCAGTGATGCCGTCGGTGTACATCACCAGCACTTCCCCACCTGCCAGTTCAATGTCAATCTGCGCCACAAACTGTGAAATATCCGGTTCGATTCCGAGTGGAAACCCGAGTTCAAAGGTGTCAATTCTTTCAATCTGCCCGGAAGTGCGCAGCACAAGCACATCCTCATGCTGGCCGCTGAGTCGAAACACCCCGGCTTCATATTCCAGGAGCGCAAACGTCATGTTGCGGGCGCTTCGCATCCGGCGGGTATTTTCATAAATCACCCGGTTGATGGTATTCATACATTTCACCGGGTCGGTTTCATCATTGGCCAGCAAAGTCCGAACGGCAGTTTGGGCCATCATCATGACCACGCCGCTTTCGAGCCCATGCCCGGTGACATCGCCAATCCCGATCTTGATCCGTCCGTTGTGCTGCAGGACATCATAATAATCGCCCCCAACTTCATCCGCTGGTGCCATAAACCCGGCGATGTCGAGGTCCGCAATGTTTTGGAGTTCAGCCTCCCTGGGTAAAAGCATTTGCTGGAGTTGCCGGGTGACTTCGAGTTCAGCGCCCATGCGGAGGTTTTCGGCCTTGAGTTGCTGGTTGAGGGTTTCAATTTCCTGAAAGGCAGCCTGGAGTTCAGCAGTTCGCGAAGCGACACGTGCTTCGAGATCTTCGTTGATTTGTTCGAGTGCCTGAAACGACGCCTGTAATTGCGCCGCCATGGTATTAAAAGCCTGGCCAAGCACACCCAGTTCATTGCGGTCAGGGATGTGAACCTGCACTTCCAGGTTTCCATCCCGGATTCGCTGGGCCGCACTGGTCAATCGCTGAAACGGCACCACCACGCGCTGGGCAAACAGAAACCCAACCCCGGTTGCCCCAATCACCACCACCAGCAGGCTGAGTCCCATAGTGAAAATTTGCCGCCGAACCGGGGCATAGGCTTCCGCAGTGGGAAGCTCAACCACCACCAGCCAGTTGAGATTGCGGACCGGGGCCACGGCGCCCAGGACCTCGGCGCCATAGAGCCCATGATAGACGGCCAGTGATCTGGCTTTGGTAATCGTGAGATCCTGCAGGAACGCGAGCCGCGAACCGTCTTCCAACTGAACCGTCTGACCAGTGGTGCCTTTGCGTGAAATCAACCGGTTTCGCGCATCAACCACATAGGTATAGCCGGTGCGGCCAACTTCGGTCTGGGAGGTGACAAAGTTCAGAAATTTCAGGTTGATCCGGGCCAGTAACACGCCATCCACGCTATCCTGGGCATTGCGAATCGGAACAGCAAACGTCGTCACCGGCTGGTTGAGGTCTGGGTCAATCGTTACATCAGCCACAAAATCTTCATGCTTGAAGAACGTGCGGATAAACAGCGATGAATTCCGCATTGGCCCTGGTTTGGCACCGCCATAGGGATTCACCGACGATTGCACGTTTCCTTCGCGATCCAGGACGGCAATCAATTCATACGCCTGATTGTGCCGGGCAAGCCCCTCAAGCATCGTTTGTTTGGTCTCGGCGGGTAAATCCGTGAGTCCCCGAACCCTCGCCAGGTAATTCAATTTTCTCAGCAAATCATCGAGATAGGCATCAATCGTTTCAGCCGCGACCCGTGATCGTTCGCGCTGCAAGCTGTTGGTTTCCTGAATCAGCGTCTGAAAACTGGAATAAATCAGCAGGCTGCCCGTCACCAGCAGGGTCAGCGCCACAATCACCACCAGCCCAAACCGCAACTGGCTGGCAATTGACGACCAGGGGTTGATCGAGACCTCCGATGGTGAAAGTTGAACCGGTTGCGGCATCAGTTTTCCCGGACCTCGCCTGGCAGGGCACCGATTTCAGTGCTGATATTGAGCGCGCCCGTCAAAATCTCTGTTCGCACTTTTTGAAACCTGGCTTCGTCGGCGGGAGGCACGGCGCCTCGAAACGGAGTAAAGCGCAGGATGTCTTCTCGCATTCCAAACTTGTACTGCTTCCCTTCCCACCGTCCCAGTTGGACCAGAGTTGCTGCCTTGAGCAGAAGCAACGGAACATTATCAATGACACTGGTGAGGACTCGCCCTGGTGCCACATCATACTGGTCCTGATTGTGACCAATCACATACACATCCGGCAATTGAGTCACTTCACGAATCGCTCTTAATCCTGGGGCATCAGCATTGATCAATAAAATGTCAAAGCCCTCTCGCGCCAGACCAAGCGCCGTGTCTCTGGCTTTGTTTGGATCAAACCAGGTTTGCAGGTAGGAAATTTTGACTTCGATGTCAGGCTTGATGGATTTGGCACCGATTTCAAACAGTTTGCCTTCTTCAACATAGCTCGGATAATCAAATCCAGCGATGTATGCCACTTTGTTCGTCCGACTTCGGAGTGCCGCCAGCACTCCCGACAGATAGCCCGATTCTTCAAACCGAAATGCAACAGCGCCAAGATTACTGTTATTCCCAGCATAGGTTCCGGTGAGCGCAAACCGGGTTCGAGGAAATTCCTGGGCAATGCTTTCGGCAATCGGAACAAACTCCCCGCCATGCAAAATCACCAGGTCAAACCCGGAACCCGCAAACCGGCGGGCAGCTTCACGAGTACGGGTCGCAAGGTCGGGGCCTTCGAGTTGTTCGACAAAGGCTGTTTCAGCGCTGAATTCCTGTTCGATGAGCTTGAGCCCTTCATATCCAGCCTGATTCCAGGCTTTGTCGGTAGCGGGTCCGGGCAGCAAAAGCGCCACCTTGAAACCGCTCCGGGTTGTCGTGAGTTCAAGCGGCGGGGTTTCCCCCATCAACCAGCATCCGTTCAGCAGGAAGACGGCCACACCAACCAGCCACCAGGTCAGGGGACGAACCAATTTTTTCATGCCAGTTGTGTCCTGAAATTGAATGAGGCTTTCTAATTGAATCACCGATGCTTCGCGGGTTCACTATTTACGATTGGACATTGATATCACTCGTTGCAGAAAGAGTGATTGAGCTTGATAGATTCCGCCCGGAGGGCGCCGGAGAGTAGCCGGTGGTTGCGCTGCTTTGAGCGCCACCACCAGTTCACCGTCCAGTCCCGTCTCGCGCCCGGATGGGCGCTGGATCAACTTCAAATTTTGCAAAACTCACCCCCTGAGAATCGAATTTCTTTTCCAGCGCCCATCCGGGCGCGAATCTGTCTCAACCCGTATTCCGGTGGGTGCGCCTCAAAGCAGGCTTCCCACCGGCTACTTTCCGGCGCCCATCCGGGCGAAAGCCAACCTTTTCACAGCGGAGCTTGAAGTTACACCAGTTCGGTCAAAAGCTCTTTCCGAGGCCGTGGAATGACAACTTTATTGACCAGCAATCCTTTGGCCCCCAACACGGCGGCTCCGGCTGAAACTGCTGCCTGAACCGCCGCCACCGTCCCCGTCATCGTCACAAAAGCTTTCCCGCCAAGTGCCATCGCCAGCCGGATTTCGAGCAACCGAACATCCGCCGTTTTGGCTGCGGCATCGGCGGCTTCAATCAACGACGCGACTGAAAAAGATTCGAGGATTCCCAGTGCTTCCAGTTCGCCATATTGATTGGAGCCATAAATCGCCGGAAAGACCGATTCATGCACATTCGGAATGATAAAGGTATCCACCAGATAGCCACGGGCGACTTCGCATCCAGCCTGGACGCTGGCGGTGACTTCGGCGACGTTTCCCTTCACCATCGTCATGTATTTACCAGAGCAAATCGAACGCGCCAGCAGCAACTCAACCCCTGCCGCTTTCAACATCGTGTCTACCACCAGATAGCCGCACGCAATGCTGGTTAATTCGATGAGACCAATCGAGTTTACTTTCATGATTTTTACAGTTCCTTTTGATTTCAAAGGGGTTTTATACCATCTTGGGCTGAGGGCTGAGGGCTGAGGACTGAAGAAAATGGCTGAAGAACTGGTTTTATTTCATCCCTCATCCTTCATCCCTCATCCCTTTCTGTGCCCCAAGCCCTCAGCTCTCAGCCCTGGATTTCTCAGTCCCTGGTTTTTTCAATCACAACGTTTGGGCTGATTTCGGTGATGACGCCGGTGATGCTGGCGTGAATGCGCGCGCCGAGCTTTCCAGGCGGAATATCAGCAATCAGTTGTCCGGCGCTGACGTGTTGCCCCACTGAAACAACCGGCACGGCGGGGGCACCCATATGCTGCGTGAGCGGGATGTCCACCCGGGCCGGGTCAATCGCCTGAAATTTAAACTCGGTGTGGTGATCGTATTCGGTGACGCCGAGACGGTTCATCAACTGTTTGATTGGCGTCCGGCGGTATTCATACATTGGATGCGGCGTTACCTGGCGATTTCCCTGCCAGGGGATTCCCTGGGCTTTTAGATCGCGCTTGCCTTTGTCACAGGCTTCTTTTGGGAAGAGGTATTCCGGACAGGCATAGAGCGTGCAGAGCCCACAGGCGCAACATAGCTGGGCAAATTGATTCCAGATATTTTCGCCCGTGGCGGTAAACCCAAGGCTGCGCATCACCTTATGGGGCTGGACGTCATAGCCGAGCATATATCGGGGACAGAGTTCGGTGCAGTAACTGCACTGGTCGCAGGCTGATTTTCCAATCCGGTGCATGCTTTGTTCCGGCTGGGATTTGCGCTGCACCAGAGTGTGATCAGTCGGAAGCACAATCAACCCGGCACAGGTTTTGGTAATCGGCAAATCCAGGTTGAATTCGAGCGCCCCCATCATGATCCCGCTCACAAACACCGCAAAGTCGGGAACTGAGGCACCACCTGCCAGTTCAATCACATCTCTGAAGCTGGTTCCAATTGGCACCGTACAGGTTATAGGATGGTTGACGGCGCCGGCCACAGTGATGAATTTCTCAGTCACAGGCCGCCCTTGAAACGCGGCGGCGACGTTATAGAGCGTCTCGACGTTATTGACGACCACGCCGACATCGAGCGGGATGCCCTGGGGTGGGATCAACCGGCCTGTGGCTTCATAGACCAGAATGTATTCATCACCCGAAGGATAGAAATCGCCCAGCAAATGGATCGTGATGGCGTCAGAACCAATCGCGGACCGAATCGCTTCAATCGCTTTTTTGTTTTTTTCCTTGATTCCAATGATTCCCTGCGGCGCCCCGGTTGCAGCCATCAGAATTTTGAGTCCGGCCACGACCTGTTCGGGAAAGTTGACCATGACCTCAAAATCCTTATGGAGCAACGGTTCGCACTCAGCGCCATTGGCAATCACATACTCGACGGTTGAACCGGCTTTGACGTGTGTCGGGAAGCCTGCGCCGCCTGACCCGACCACGCCGCCATCTTTGAGACAATCGGCAATATTCATGATGTGTGTGGATTGATCCTGAGAATGGATTGATCGAATGAATGCAGGCTCAAAGTATTGTACTGCTCAAAAAAACGCAACTTTTTGGAGTGGATTCAACGACCCAACGTTACTCGCCGCTCTGGCACATTGATTGCCCTAGACTCTGAAGAAACAGCAGGAATTAAATTTCAGCCGGAATTTAAAATAAATTTTAAATCTTCAGTTCAGAGGTTCTCTATGGGCACAAAACCCAATAAATTTATAAAAACCACAACGCCCGCCAAAAAAACGGTCTACTACGAGCACCTGGATGCACCAGTCGGCCATCCGGATCTACCGGCAAGTGTTGTGGCGAATTGTTATCTGGACGTCACCAGAGTGCAGCAATTATTCAATTATCTTTTGCAATATCACTACTTGCGTCCATTTGAGCGGCCACTCGATGTGTCTGGAAAAGTCGACGGCTATACCCTACAGGTCCTGGAACTGTTCCAACGGCGGCATAATATCCAGGGTGATGAGCGCAACAGGATGTATATGTCTCCGCAAGGCGAAACGCTCAGAAAGCTCAATCTTGTGGTCAATGAAGTGAAAACGAAGGCCAATCCATCATTCACGTATAAAGGCAGATTTCATCACACACGGTTTTTCCAATTGATGGCCGTGACTTCAAATTTAAAAAAACCATCTCTCGGCGAAACAACCAAAGCCAGCCTTTCCCGGCTGTTGAAATACATCGAAGACGATCAGGAAGTATATGACCTGCGGTGGATGGCCTATATGCTGGCGACCGTGAAGCGCGAAACCAAACATACTTATGAGCCAATCTATGAAGATGGCGGGCCTGGATATTGCAAGAAATATGATAATCGGGCAGATCTGGAAAATGGCCCCCATGACGGCTATCTGTTTCGTGGACGCGGGTATGCTCAACTTACAGGTCGTAAGCTGTATCGTAGAATGAGTGCCCTCTTTGGGGGCGACCTTGAAAATAACCCTGACAATGCACTTGATCACGACCGGGCTTACAAAATTTTGTCCTATGGCATGCGCAATGGCAGCTATACCGGAGTCAAACTGAGCGACTTCATCCAGGGTACCAAGTGCGATTTTGTTGGAGCGAGAAAAATCGTCAACGGCACGGATAAGGACGATCTCATCGCCAACTATGCGAACGCCTTTCTCGATGTGCTATTACATAGCCTGAGAGAGTAATTTATTTTCCCACAGTGGTTTAACCGTTTTAACCAACAATTTTTTTCGGAGTCTCTATCCATGAAATACACTTGTTCATTTCTGTTTTTTATCCTTTTGTTCATTCTGGCCAGTAGCAATCAGGTATTTGGTCAAACATCTCTCAAGAAAACCAACCTCAAGGCACAGGACCGGATGGCCTGGTACAATGAATTGCACTGGGATGAGGCATACAAGCTTCACCCGTTTGCTGATGAAGCTGACAATGACGCCGCCGGAATGGAGTTTTATCAACTTTCCGAGTATCAATATTTAATTCAAATCTTTTGTGCGCCTGGTGCCGGCAACCCGGTTTATCTTTTCTATTTTTATGATGAGTCAAAGCCACGGAGAAAACGTGGTAAACAGATTCAGCTACAAAAATTTGAACCCCAGGACGATGGATCCATCGAGGGGTATTTCGAGAAGGAAATCTTTGGGTTACCGACTTTTAACTATAAAACCAAAACCCTGGAGTTAGACTCAAAATCAAGAGGAGTTGGCGGCTGTGGGTGCCTTGTCCACTACAAATTTGTTGATGGTAAACCAGTTGTGATTCGGGCACGAGCCCGTAGTTGTAATGAATTAAAATGGATCGAACCCGAACGCTGGCCAATTGTCAATCTGAAGAAAGTCCGGTGGGTAAAGCGGGAAGAACAAATTTTTGAAGAGTGAGCCGGGCAAATCCAGTCAGTCATTACCCTACCGCAATGATTTTGACCTCATCCCGCTCATTCGGGAGCACAGACAGTGGCTTCGTGATATTGACACAGTGTTGTTTGGGTTGATGAGATTGACGGCACAATCTCTCGTAACATTCAACACAGGCTAAGTACCTTACCGAAAGTTTCCAGACATTTTAACCACGAAAAACACGAAAAACACGAAAAAGATCAACCACTTACCAAACCCAATATCTCAGGAAACTTATGACAAGGTACTTAATCCAATCGCAAAGGTCATCAGGAAACATAAAAACTTGAGCCGCAATGAGATGGGCTTGAAAATCATGGTTCCTCGGTTCGAAATCACACACTTTTGGATTAGGGGCGATCCTGAAGGAGAGCTTCATCCAGCAGGATTTCCCCAATCACTTTTGCAATATCTTCCTGGTGTTGACCCATTTCCAGCATGGAATACAGATATGGAAGCGCCCGCCGGTCACCAAGCTTTTGGAATGCACGCAGATATGGAATCAATAATTCACGCCGTCGGTTCAGATCAGCGTTCTGAAATTGGGTTTCCACCCAGTTGAATAAACGCGGGTCGGATGTCCCGTTCGGAATACAATCCAGCAAGGCTGTTTCCATCCAGGGGTCCATCTCGGGGTTGAACTTCAGCCACAACAACAGGGTTGGATCCCCAAATACCCTGACAATCGAGACCAGTTCCCGGCGGGCACGCTCATCGCGGGTAACCTCAAGTTCTTTTATGACCGACTCGCGGATGAGGGGGTCACTCAACAAAGCCAGTTGCTTGAGCAGGATAAACTTTTGCGCTGGCCGAGTAATAAACCATTTCCGAAGTACCACCCGTGCCCGTTCAGGATCACTTTCTGCAAGCGCTGCCACATACTGACGCCAGATGGTTCCCCCAATTTCATCCGAGAGCTGCAATCTCATCAGTTGTTCAAACGGTAAAGTTGGCTTGATACTCAATATAGCCTTTAGAATTTGGGACTGAACATCAGGTTCTGACGTTTGCAGATACGCTTCAATCAGCCGCCCAGCCACTGATGGATGGTGCATGTCTGGTAAATTGTAACTGGCAAGCCGGTGTAATTCCTGAGCCAGTTCACCGCACTTTTCAGGTTCCGGCTGAAAAAATTGGAGGAAAAATTCCAACTGGGCTGACTTATCTGTGTTGATTTTCGTGAGGGCAGCCAATGTTTCCCGTGCCATTTCCCGTGATTGGCCAGCAACTGCAACCACCTGAGCCAGATTTTTTTCCAACTCGACGCCAAAATGACACAACACCGCCGCCAGATGGAGCGACTCAGTTGGTGTCAACGTCTCTTTCTGGCGAGCAACCAGCTTTGGAACAAGAACTTCTCGCCAATTGGCTTCAAGGTCTTCATCTAAAAACCCTTTACTGCTCCATTTCATTCTCATCTTTGAAACTCAGATAGCCTGCCGGGTGTGCCGGATTTTCTTTTTTGAGCGCCAGCCACTGTTCCCAGGCGGCAAATGGTTTTTCCATCTGCGCGATGAGACTGATCATTGCAGCTTCAAGGACCTGCCGAACGTGTGGGTGACGCACCCGATCAAGCGCCGTCCGAAGCCGTTCCAAATTTTCTTGATTCGGCGCAAGCTTCCAGAATTGATTTTTTTTCTCAAGCACATTGAAATAGACGTGAGTGTCTGATGTGGAAACTGGAATGGTAAAAAGGGTGCTGTCTTTCTCTGTAATTGAAGCAACCGTCTCAGGCTGAAAAATGGGAAACAGCGAATTGGGAAACCGGACCCGAAACTCAATTGGCCCCAGGCGTTGCCAGGCAGTCTGGGTCTTCAACTGATACACAAATTGACCTGAAAACAACTCCACCTGACTTCCATCGCTCAATTCAAGGACATATTCAGTAGAGAGGACCGAAGTTTGAAAGGGCGCCAGTTCAATCTGGTAGGTCAAAACTTTGGGTTCAAGGTCCTGATACCCCAAAAAACCAGCCAGTCCGCCTAAATGTGCGGCTTGAATGTGTAATGGGTGACGATTTTCTGGGAGTTGAGCCAGTCCACCGATGGCCAGGAAACGATTGGCTTCCGGGTCATACAATTCACCGGTCAAGGAACACAAAACGCGCCCGCCGCCTATCTGACCCCGGAGTTGATCAGACCGGGTTTGAAACCGATGGTATTTGGCGTTTAACTCAGCTTCGATTTCAGGTCTGATCTGCCTCAACACCTGATCCAATCGCCAACTTTCTGATTCATTTTTATCAATTGCAACATACTGCTCAGCGAGAGATTGAGAGAGTCCGGCTGTGTTCCGGACATAAGCGATCAAGGCTTCACGAGCGGCATTGTATTTGAGATATTTTTTGTGGTGGGCAATGACTTGTTTGGCGGCTTTAGCCACCTCTGGACGGGCGGCAATCCAGGTTTGGATTTGAGCCGACCAGCGGGGGAAGTAGACTTGATATCGTTCTGGATGATCGGGGTCGAGAATTGAGATGTACTTTCGAGTTCCCCGCTCTTCATCAATGCGGAGAGTTGGATCAATTTCGGAAATGATCCGGAGGATGGCGACTTGTGGGTCTGAACTAATAAGAAAAGATGAAAATTCTCGTGCAACTTCACCCTCGATTAAATATGGTTTCACTGTGGTTTCGAGCGCATCTGCGGCCCTTGTCGTGAGGCTCACCATACTGGCTCGATTGTTTTTTCCGAATACATAGAAAGTATCGGGTTTATAGTCAGCAGCCAGCCGTTGGAATTCCAGTTTTCGAGCTTGCAACCCAGGAATCGAAGCTTCCCATTCCGCAAGCCAGCGGTTGTACCGATGGCGATCTGCAGCAGACAGCTTAAATGAATACAAATCCTGCAATTCATCCTGAATTGAGAAATCCCTGGTCACGGCCAGAGACCGGCCATCTTGTCTGACATGAAACCAGTCCGTTTGGGCAGCCAAAGCACGAGCCTTTTTATAGTCTTCGGTGTATGTTCCGCGTTGCCCAAAAACCACGCTTGTGACCGGTAACCGGACTGGTTTGGACGACGGGTTGTGAACCTTGCAGATTACCCAGGTGTGATACAGCCGGGGGGTATGCATCCACCAGGGATATATCGTGACGTCAATTTTTTCGTCCAGAAACTGAACCTGAGAAACTGGTTCCTCAGACTGAGATTGAACACGTGGGGATTGATCTGGAAAAAACCAGCCAACCAGGCCGAAGACCAACGCCAGCAACATAAGGTCCTCCTGCAACTGTGAGTGCGGTGACCTGTCACCGCTTTTCCACGCCACGACTTGTCGTGGCCAACTCTCTGTCAGGCTGAAAGTTCCAGCGACAAGTCGCTGGCTGACAAAGCTGCAACAAGTTGCAGCACTCCAAAGAAATATAATCCCTGCGAGAAAGTCAAGTTTTCGCGAGAAGAACTCCAGTCCAACCGAAATTTTCTTTACCCCGCCAATCTCGTTCCCTATACTTTCGAGGCTCACCGGGTCAACTGTATCCTCCATACCTCTTCATCTCGTACTCGACCACAATGGCATTTCAGAAATGGGCGCTCCATCTTTTCCTGGTTGTCGGCTGGACCCTGGCAGCGGCGCTGGTGTCCATTCAGTTTCAAGTCAGCGCCCAACCCCATCAGCTTCGATTTGGTTCCATTGGCCTGGAGCAGGGACTTTCGCAGAGCAGCGTCATGTCGCTGCTTCAGGATCATAAAGGTTTTTTGTGGGTTGGGACTCAGGATGGATTAAACCGGTTTGACGGCCTCGACTTTAAAATCTATCGCAACCACCCCCAGGATCCGACTTCGCTTGCCAACAACTTTGTGAAAGTCTTGTATGAAGACCGCCAGGGCACACTTTGGGTCGGAACCGATGGTGGAGGATTGTGTCGGTTTGATCGAAAAACCGAACGCTTTCAAATCTTTCGTCACGATCCCCACAACCCGACCAGCCTTGGGGCTGATTCGATCTGGGCCATTTGTGAAGATGCCACCGGGGCACTCTGGGTAGGAACCTATGGGGGCGGGGTAAGTCGGTTTGACCCACGTACACAACGCTTTACAGTCTATAAAAACAATCCGGCGAACCCAACCAGCCTTCCAGCCAATATTGTGTTTACGTGCTATCTTGACCGGCAACAGCGGTTGTGGGTTGGGACCTGGGGCGGTGGCCTGTGTCGTTATGACTCGACCTCCGACAACTTTATCCAGGTGCGCCCGCCGCTGACGGATAAGCCTGGATCCACGCCAAAATTCATTTATGGAATCGTATCTGACCAATCAGATAGATTATGGATTTGCACTGGCGGCGAGGGCCTGTTTCGCTTTGACCCAACCTCAGAGCAATTCAAGTCATATCGGTTTGATCCGAATCTCCCCACAACCGTGAGCACGGATTATATTTTCACCCTGTTCGTGGACCGAACCGGGCTGTTATGGGTTGGCACACGTGGCGGCGGAATTTGCCAATACAGTCCAGCCAGTGATGGGTTTCTTCGCATTCCTCTCAAAAATAACTCCACTGGGCCTCTCAGCAATGAAGTTATTCGCTCGTTTTGCCAGGATCGGGCCGGCACCCTGTGGATTGGCACTGAAGGCGAGGGACTTTTTTTCTATGATCCACTGGCCCAGCGGTTCCAAACCTTGAAGTGGACTCCGACAGGGATGCCTGAAACAACCGTCAAATCACTGTATCAGGATTACCAGGGGACACTCTGGGTTGGCACCCGAAGTGGCCTGAGTCGCATTGACGCCCAAACGGGACAGGTCAAAACCTACCAAAATGATCCACGTCGCCCAACCAGTTTGAGTAATAATTCGGTGTTTGCCATTACCCAGGACAAGACCGGGCAACTGTGGGTTGGGACCGATGGTGGTGGCCTTGGCCGATTTGACCCCACGCAAGAAATCTTTGTCAATTACCGCCACGATCCGCTCAATCCCAATAGCCTCACCAGCAATAACATCTCATCCCTGGTGGTTGACCACGAAGGGATGCTCTGGGTTGGGCTCAACGGCCAGGGCTTATGCCGTTTTCATCCACAAACAGCCCACTGGACCCGTTTTCGAACCAACCCGGCTGACGCATCAACACTGAGCAGTGATGCCGTTTATACGCTTCTGGAAGACCAGAAGGGAGATATTTGGATTGGCACGCGCGGCGGTGGATTGTGCCGCTATAACCGGCAAACCAGTTCATTTCAATCATTTCTCAACCAGCCGGGAAACCCTGCGTCACTCAGCGGCAATGTGGTGCTGTCGCTCTTTGAAGACCAGACAGGAATACTCTGGGTTGGAACTCGCGGTGGTGGCCTCAATCGGTTTGATCCCGCCACCCAAACCTTTGAAGCCCTGCGCCAGGCCAACGGACTTCCAAACGATGTCATCGAGGGTATTCTCGAAGATTCAGCCGGCCAGCTCTGGCTCAGCACCAATCAGGGAATTTGTAAATTTGACCCGGTAAAAAGGTCATTTCGAAAGTATGACGCCAGCGACGGATTGCAAGGCAATGAATTTAGCCAGAGTGCGGTTTGTAAAGGACGCGGAGGTGAATTGTTTTTCGGTGGCACCAACGGCATTACTTCTTTTTTCCCCGACCAGGTCACCGAGAATCTCTTTGTTCCGCCAATTGTCATTACAAATTTTAAAAAGTTCAATCAGAACGTCTCGCTGGAAACATCCATCACGGAAACCGACGAAATAACAATTGATTATACTGAAAATTTTATTACTTTTGAGTTTGCGGCGCTGAGTTTTACCAATGCCCGGCGAAATCAATTTGCCTACCGATTGATTGGGTTTGACGATCACTGGATTCCAGCCGGGACCCAGCGAAGCGCCACGTTTACCAACCTCGATGGCGGCACCTATACCTTTCAGGTCAAAGGATCAAACAACGACGGCGTTTGGAATGAAACCGGAGCTTCGCTTCGGATCAAAGTGCTGCCGCCTCCCTGGAAACGGTGGTGGGCCTATGGCCTCTATGCCCTCATATCTACCGCAGGGATTATCGGTGGGGTTCAGCTCCAACTCAACCGGGTTCGCACCCAGGCCAGTATTCGAGAGGCCCAGCTCAAAGCAGAAGCGGCTGAAATCCAGGCTCGCGCCACGGAAGCTGAAAATCGCCGCCGGGCCCAGGCTGAAGCCGAAATGAAGCAAAAAAACGAGCAACTCAATCAGAAAATCCACGAACTTGATCAGGCGAATCAGGAACTGATTCGCTCGCAAATCCAGGCGGACCGGATTTTCTCGGCGCTGGCCAAAGCCCTTCCGGGCACCGTTCTGGAGGGCAAATATCGGCTTGATGAACAAATTGGGTCAGGCGGATTTGGCACTGTCTTCCGTGGAACACACCTGGTCCTGAATATCCCCATTGCCATCAAAATTTTCCGTCCCTCGCCCGGAAATGATAGCACTCTGGCGGTCGAACGATTTCGGCTGGAAGGCATTTCAACGGCCCGAATCCAGCACCCAAATGCCATTCGGGTGCTGGATTCGGGGATTTCCTCCGAAGGAATTGCCTATCTGGTCATGGAACTCCTTGAAGGCAACACCCTGGCCGACGAAATGACACCTGGGCGAATCTTTTCGCTCAAACGAACCGTGGAAATTTTACATCCCGTATGCCTGGCCCTGGCCGAAGCCCATCGGTTGGGAATCATCCACCGGGATATCAAACCAGCAAATATTTTTCTTCACCAAACCGATGGGGTCGAAGTTGTCAAATTGCTCGATTTTGGAATTGCGAAATTATTAGAGGGTGACACCACCGAGGCCGCTCAGAAACTCACATTGACTGGCGGCTTTATTGGGACACCAATCTACACTGCCCCTGAACGATTCCGAAGTGATGACTATGATGGCCGCGCTGATGTTTTCAGCATAGCGGTTATCCTGTTTGAAATGCTGTGCGGACATCACCCATTTGTGGAGACCAAAAATGTTTCACTTGGGGTCATTCTCCATCAACTCTTCAGCACCAGGCCCGAACCCGACAAATCCAACCCCGAGTTACCGCCCGAAGTCGTGGAAGTCATTCTGAAAGGTCTGGAGAACAACCCACAGCATCGTCCGTCAGCCCGAATGTTTGCCGATATGTTGCTGACTGCCGCCAGCCCCTATTTTGATCTGGTGATGAAAACAACAACCATTCATTCACCGCTCCTCGACCTGGCTGAATTACCAACCGAGGCTATTACCAACATGGCGCCAACCAAAAAATCTCCTCAAAAGAAAACCAGGGAAAATATTTCAACCCAACAGGTTACAGATCAATCAAAGACACAGGAAGATTAAACCTGTGGAGTACTCCAGCTTGACGGAGCTTTTTTCACTACCTTAGTGCAAGTCCTCATAAATAATAAATAAGGGATGGAATTTCGGTTTTCGCCCGGATGGGCGCTGGAACCAGAATCGTGAGCAAGTGACAAAACTCCACGGAAAACGTGACCGAACCACACCTCCAGCGCCCATCCGGGCGCGAACCCGTGATGGCGACTCTGTCCGGTGGCCGCGTGTCCAAAGCGACACTTGCCACCGGCTATTTTCCGGCGCCCATCCGGGCGAAAACCAATGTTTCTGCCAGCGAGTGGTTAAATTTCATCCCCCTTTTGTGGGGACTTGTACTCAGGGAGCGTTAAAAAACAACTTCCCGATTTTCATTTGGGTTGAAGCCATTTTCTTTTGAGTTCGGTGGCACTTTCCCTGACAAAAGCTCAGACCCCATTGAAGTCTTTGGATTTC
>JACQXX010000106.1 GCA_016208495.1 Acidobacteriota bacterium
GGGTTGTCTTCTTTCAGGTGTATTACAATTTTGCCCGTCCTCATTTGAGTCTGCGTCTTCCTCTGCCTGACTCTGAGCGTCGCTCCTCGGGTGTGATTCATCCCAAATGGAAACCCCGGACCCCAGGGATCGCCGCTGGGTCAACCGACCATGTCTGGACCTTTAGCGAGCTTTTAACCGCCAAATTTGAGCCGATTCAGAATCACAGTATTAGCCGATGAGCACCCATTCTCAGCAAATCCAGATATTCTTCGCGGAAAGTCTGTTTTCGATGATGGTCTTCCTGGTTAGCAATGTAGCTTTTTACCTTGTCAATGATGGTCGGGCTGACCGTAAACACGCCGTATCTGTCCTGCCACCCAAAATTCCGAAGGTTCAACGTTTCGTGAATCCATTGTGAAGAGCTGTGCTTGACATCCCGCATCACATCCGCCAGCCGGTGGGTCGTTCGCAGGCTTATCAAAAGATGAACGTGGTCAGCGGTCCCTCCAACCATTTCTGGAATGCCGCCCAAAGTTCGCACTGCACCGCCGATGAATGCATGAAGTCGTGGTCTCCAATCCTGGGCAATGACTGGCTGGCGGTGTTTGGTACTGAACACAATGTGGTAATGCAAACTGAAATGGGTTGACGACATTGTGGAGTCTCCAGCGCCCATCCGGGCGCGAATACGGGCCGGGCATTGGTCCGGTGGGTGCGCCTCAAAGCAGGCTTCCCACCGGCTACTATCCATCGCCCATCCGGGCGGAAATCGTCAGCTTTACAGCAGAAGAGATTTAGATTTGAAAATGATAGACCTGTGCAGCCAGTTTCCAGAGTTGATCAAGCCATTGACTATACCACTCAGTAAAGCTACTTCCATTTTTTTCAGGCTTTAATAAACCGTCGCTTTCAGTGTCATCAATCCAGATGGTACCTCGTTGAGGTCCGGTTATCACCAGGAGGATGGCAATCCCACACCCAACATCCGAAATTGGCAGTGCGCCCTGGGTGAGAGAAAAAGGATCCATATCATATTGATCGCGTTCGGCTTCTGAAATCTGATTATAGCTCCAGGGTGATTGGTGCAAGAAGGGCTTCTTCAAGTCATCTAAAATCCGGTTGTGATTCATCGAAAAGAAGCGACGAAGCGGTAGAATTCCCTTCCAGGGGCCATCACCTCCATCGCCGATTTCCAAAATAAACCTCCGGTAATCTTCAGGCAAAGTAATATCATATCTGGCTTCAAATCCCTCAACTTCTTGAAGAGTCAGACAAGGGTTAAAAACACAATCTAAGGCCAGATAGCCTAGAATTGGGTTTCCTTCCAGTGATTGCAAGTGACCAAGTTTTTTGCTCCATACCTGAATGTAATCCATAGTTCCTCAACCACTTTACTGGTTTATCCTTATTTTATTCGAGAACCTGTGGCCAATGCCTGACATTGTTTCCATCAACCGTGGTTGCCTGGCGCCGCAGGTAGTTATTCCATGTACCAGCGTATTCTTCAAGATACAGGGCATGTTGCGCCGGGTGAAGTGTGACCCACTGTTCAACGTCTTGTGCAGCACAAGACATGATGCAGGCCAGAGTATGGAAATGCACTCCCATCTTTTTGAATCGTCGTCGGCCATGACGATTGAGAAATGGTTGTGATACCAGGTCAAGCTCTTGTTTTTTGCCACATTTTAACCCAACGCCCATCATTGGAAGCGAGCCTTTTTTGAAGGACGGATGTGCCCGGATTTCATACAAAGTTGGAACATCTCTACCGCTCCATTGCCCGCACTCGATAATTTCGCTGAAAATCGTCAGGTAGGCGTTGGTCTCTTCGTCTGTCCAGGTGCCATCGAACGGACCACCGATGCGTTTTTCAAATACTTCACCGTCATCCACATCAAGTGACAACCAGCCATCCCGATACCGGATATAAAAATCACGGCCTTGATACGCAAGCCAGTACTGAACCGGGCACTCTCCGCCACCACAAAACGGAAGGATGTTGTCGGGTCTCTGCATATACGCGCCCTGCTACCTTTTTCGAATGTAACGTGTGCTGGTGGAAATGCCAAAAGCACGACCACCAGCACTGTCTAGTTGGCCAAGGAACCAAATCAATTCACCTGGTCACACAGGCCGTTTGGAAAACTTCCTGACTGAAGGCGGAACTCTCAACTTTTTCTTCATTCTTCATTCGTTACTTGCGCTGTGGCGGGCTTCGACGACGGAGTGGATGCCGCCGCGTGGAGTGAATTCGCCTTTGACTTCGATCTTGACCGGGTCACAGGCGGCGACGATGTCCCGCAGCACCCGGTTGATGACGTTTTCGTAGAAAATCCCCAAATTGCGGTACGACAAAATGTATTCCTTGAGCGATTTCAGCTCCAGGCATTTTTCGCGGGGCGTGTACTTGATTGTAATGGTTCCAAAATCCGGCAGGCCCGTCAACGGACAAACGGAAGTAAATTCCGGTATTACAATCGTGATGTCGTAGTTCTGGAATTGATTTGGCCAGGTTTCAATCGCCGGCAATGGGGCATCAATTCCCTTCTTGGCGTGTTCTTCAGTGTAGGCGCTCATGCGCGGTATCTTCCTCCTCAAGCAATGATAATAAATGAGTAAGTTCCGCCGGTAAGGCAGAACGAAAGTGCATCCGCTCGCCGGTCACGGGATGGGTAAACCCGAGGGTTGCGGCGTGCAAAAACTGTCTTCCAAGCTGTTCGACGCCAATGCGGTGGGTGTGGCGCTGGATATTGGTACTCCGACCTTTGCCATATATTTCATCGGCCACGACCGGGTGCTTCACATAGGCGCAATGGACGCGAATCTGGTGCGTGCGACCCGTTTTGATCTCGACGTCAAGCAGCGTAAATTCCTGAAACCGATGCGTGACGGTCAAAATCGAGAGCGCGTTGCGGCCTTCACTGGGACGGCATACGGTCATTTTCAGGCGGTTATTTCGATCACGGGCCACCGGAGCGTCAATCGTAATTTTGTTTCCGTTCACCTGACCATACACCAATGCGGTGTAGTGTTTTTCAACCGTCCGATCTCGAAACTGGTTGGCCAGATGCTCCAGCGCCGCTTCGGTTTTGGCCACGACCATCACGCCCGACGTGTCACGGTCCAGGCGATGCACCAGTCCTGGACGGTAGCTCCCATCTGTCGAAAGCTGACGCCCAGCAGCCTCGTGCTCCATTTTCAGGTGAAACGCGAGCGCGTTGGCCAGCGTCCCCTGGGTGATGCCTGCCGCCGGATGAACCACCATTCCGGCGGCTTTTTCGAGCACCAGAATCGCATCGTCTTCATACACAATCGTCAACGGCAGGTCTTCTGGAATCAAATCGGTGGCGACGGCTTCGGGAATATCAGCATCAATCGTGTCAGTCGCTCGCAGGCGGTGGCTGACCCGCACGACTTTCCCGTTGACCAGAACATCACCGGCTTCAATGCTTCGCTGGATGCGGCTCCGGCTGATTCCCAGTTGGGCCGCCAGAAAGACGTCCACCCGGTCGCCAATGTGTTCTGTAGGAACGGTTAAAACTTCGCTTTCAATTTTGGTTGTCATTTAGGGTTCGGGGTTCGGGGTTCAGGGTTCGGGGTTCAGGGTTTGGGGTTCGGGGTTCGGGGTTCGGGGTTTGGGGTTCAGGGTTCGGGGTTTGGGGTTTAGGGTATCAGGTCTTGACCCAAATTGGATCAATCGCCATCCAGGCAAATATCGCCAGGTCATTCACAAACTGTGCAGCTTACCCCGAACCCCAACTCCTGACAAGGTGACCAACTGACAAGGTGACAAGGTGATTTCTTTCATCCCTCATCCTTCATCCCTCATCCCTTCCGAAAACCCTGAACCCTCCTATCGGTATTCTCCCTGCAACTGAAAGGCGGCCCAATAGAACGGCGACCGCCACCGCTTCTCTTTCATAATCGCCAACTGAGCCTGACGTAGCGCCACTGCCGGTGTTTTCCCTTGCTTCAAAAGACCTTCATAGAGGCGTTCCATCAATTCAGCCGTGGCCTGATCGCTCACGCTCCATAAACTGACGATAATGCGCGGCGACCCGGCATACATAAACCCACGCGTGAGTCCGACCAGACCTTCTCCCTGAAATTGTTTCCCAAGCCCGGTTTCACAGGCGGATAACACCACCAGTTCGGCATTGAGACTCATATTATAAACATCTGAAAGTAACAGAAACCCGTCTTGCTCTTCTCCTTTTTTGTTCACCAGCGACAGCGCCAGCCCTGAAAATTCTGGATTTTGGAGGTTCACAAATCCGTGAGTGGCAAAATGAATCATCTGATACTGACTCAATTCCTGGCTGGCGGCAAATTCCGGTGCTCATCGGCTAATACTTTGAAAAAGAAACAGGTCAGTCCTACGATAGAAAAGACAAAAAACAGAAGAGAAATCGGAGGGCTGACCTGTGAGAAAACCAAAAGAATGGGGACAAGGATGCCCCAAACCGGAATGTA
>JACQXX010000107.1 GCA_016208495.1 Acidobacteriota bacterium
CTCAACATCAATCAGGCGTGGATTCCCGGCTTCGGTGGTTCCCGGCAGCGTCACCCGCATCAGCAGGTCTTTGCCCGACACCTGGACATTGTACTGGATCTGGATTTCCCGCCCGAGCGTGTCAATGATTTTCGTCAGAATCGAGGAATTGGGTTTGTATTCATAGCGGATGACATTGCCGTTCCGGTCCTGCTGTTTCACAACCCGGTTCTGGTCAATCGTGAACCGTGTTCCATCGCGCAGCACCACCGTTCCGCTCAAGAACGGCTGGACACTTCCCGCCCCAAGTTTGGACGCCCGATCCCGAATCTCAACCGGGTTGCCGTTCCCGTCCTGGCTATAAAATGTCGCGGCTGTGCCATCGGTCGAGACCCAGGTGGCGCCACGCGATAGACCTTCACAGCCATTGACCAGCAGCGGCGCCCCGTTGGCCACCGTGTCGCGAAATTCATATTCCGTCCCATCCGGTGCGGTGAAGGTGATCGTGGTCAACGTCCAGACATAGCGCGGAAAATACCCGGCGCCGCCGGCGTTCTGGCACGCCACCGGAATGTCATTCCACCCACTCTGCCGCGCTGATAGCCGCCCGGCATGGAGATTCCAGCCCGGAGCGATCATCGGCACGCCCGTGTCCCAGTCGCGAAACACCGGAACTGAAACCGGATCCAGTTCGGTGCCCGGAGGCGCGCCCTGCGACACGGGTCGTCGTTTCTGTTCCGCCCGCCACAGCTTGGCGTTGTAGGACAGCACCACCGCCGCCGTCATCCCGCCGCGTCCCGACAGCGCTCCCAACGGGAAGCGCATCGAGAGATTGCCGTTATAGAGGTTTACGGTATCGAAAGATCCTCCATCATAGCTCCCCAACGGAGGCACGCCTTTGGCCAGTGAAGACGGCGTCGTCACCGACGATGGCGATACCTGTGCCAGAGCCAATGAAGCATTGAGAATGAAGCATGAAAAAACAAGCAGCAGCGGTAGGAGACGGAAATATTTCATATAATCAGGGTTCAGGGTTCAGGGTTCAGGGTTCAGGAGTTCAACACCGATACTTGAAATCCGAAGTCAGATGAAAGGCGGGCAACCACCAGTGATGGGGTTTTCTTCTTCATTCTTCATTCTTCACTCCGTTGCGGAAAGGTCGGTTTTCGCCCGGATGGGCGCCGGACAGTAGCCGGTGGGCAGCCTGCTTTGAGGCGCACCCACCGGAATGCGGGTCAGGAATGGTTCGCGCCCGGATGGGCGCTGGATCAAAATCCGAAGGTCCCCGGAACTTTCGCCGAAACCTGACCGACGAACGCTTCCAGCGCCCATCCGGGCGCGAGCGGAATGGGCCATGATCCGGTGGTATGCCCAAAGCGGCAAACCACCGGCTACTTTCCGGCGCCCATCCGGGCGGGAGCTGTCAAGCCCAAGCGACCTTTCCGCAACGGAGATTCTTCATTCTTCATTCGGTTTCACGGCGTGACCGTGATGGTGCAGCTTCCCACATCGGCATTGGCCGGATCAGAGAGTTGATAGGTACCAGCAGTCAAAGTCAGTTCCGCCTTGGCGTCGTTGCCTTCCTGGGGAAGGTCGAGCGGCGAGGAATTCGGTCGTGTCAACCGATAGGTCGGGGCCACGAGCGTCCCGGTGCAGGTCTGCACATTCAGAACGCGGGTTCCCGCCGGAACGGTTACTTCGGCTGGTTCAAATCCGAATGGCGTGGCATAGACCACGATCCAGCCCACCTGTTCGCTTTGAACTTTGGCCGGAAGCGGAGCCACCGGGGTCGGGACCGGAGTGGGCACGGCAACCGACGACGTACCGCTTTTTGCCTGGGAACTCCGACCAGTCAACCCGATGCCGACGCCAATCAGCACCAGGAGCACCACCAGCGCCAAAAGAACGGGTTTCCTTCGATGGAACAAAGTGTTGGTCAATTTCATAAAACAAACCTTGAGTGTATGCAGGTATAAACCAGCCGGAAATGAGTCCTTCGTAAAAGGACAGAGACCTACATCCATTGAAAAGAGAACCAAAATCTCATTGCAATGCAATGATTTCTGAGGTTCAACCAATATTATTATTCGGCATGGTATGTTAGCGCTTCAAAATAACAAAGCTCATCAGTGTGAGTCAACTGATAATTCCTGCGGAAGAGATAAAAAAGGAATGGAAAAACAGGCTGCTTTGTGAGAGAAGGTTTTTCAGGGAAGCGTCACCGACGAAAAAGAAGAACGAAAAACGAAAAGCGGCGTCAAGTGGGCCGCACTCCACAGGCGTCAAGCCGCCAGTCAATCTTTTGTTCCGATTGGCCTCGCCATATAGCCGGCACGGGCGCGAACTTTGGCGTCAGGTTGGGAAACCGTGACTTTCAGCTTGCGGTAGCCGCCATTGTCAACCGGGTTGGTTGGATAATACCCAAGGACATAAATGTGGCGGAGTTCTTCGGCAATGTGGGTGAAAACCGATGACAGCGACCCCATTGATTCATATTGATAGAGGTCGCCGCCGGTGGCCTGGGCTAAATCATTTAAAAACGTATCTTTTGAATAGTAAGGCCGGGCTGTTTGTGGAATGCGGCCTTGCGGTGGTGTGAATGCGGCAGTCATTGGCCACCGGGTTGGTGGTGTCCCCTGTGGGCGTCGAGGCCAGGGAAGTGGGAATGGATTGCCTGGAATCGGCAGCGGAAACGGAATCCGGTTGGGTCGTCCAGGGGCGCCGGTCTGACCTGACCAGTCACTCACCGGATATCGAATCACATAGGTCAACACATCGGATTCGACCACGGCATCAATCGCATCGTGATAGGAAACGCCTTTGCTTGACGTATCTTCACCATCTGTCAGCAGGATGATGGCTTTGCGACCTTCGATGTTGCGCATGTAGTTGCGCACCGTCTTATACACCGCTTCATAGAGCTTGGTGCTGCCGCCAGAGCGGGTGCGTTCAATGGCATTTTCCAGAACCTGGCGGTCATCGGTGAAGTCACACATCAGTTCAATCGAACTGGCAAACGTCACGACGGCCACTTTGTCGTCATCGCGCATGTGATTTACAAACGCCCGCGCCGCGGTTTGAATGTCCGGAGCGCTCAAGATAGTACTCCCGCTCATATCGAGCACCAGCGCGACATGGAACGGAACCCGTTCCGAGGCAAAAAACGAAATATCTTGTTCGGTGCCGTCTTCAAACAATTTGAACTGGTCTTTGCGCAAAAAGGGCAGGTAATAGCCGTTGCTATCGCTGACAACCGCCGGGACGGTAATCAACGTGGCATCAATCTTTAAAACTTCATCATCCTGCAATGCCGGGTCATCTGCCCCAGCCATGATGACTTCTTCTTTGCGCGGCGGTGCCGGTGAGGAAAGATCCTCGGTGTTGGCTTTGACTGGTGGAGAAGATCGTTTTCTGCCCGACTGGGCCGAGACTGGAAGACAGAGTGCGGTCAAACATATGACACACACAACCGCAAACAAGACAGACGACACCCATCTGAACTGCGACTTCATAAAAAACCCCGGGGAGTGATGGCGAAAGTGGAAAGGCGAGAGAGACAGGCTGCGGGTCTGATGCGACCTGAATCCAGAAGTGTTGTTTTGGTGGTGTTGAAAAATTGTATCGTGTTTGACTTCAGCCGTCACCCAGGTTGGTGAATTCGATCAGAAAATGAAGCTTCTAACTATGTCATGCAGCTCATTGCAATGAAACGAAAAGAAGAATATTGGTTATACCGGTTTGTAGTCAGTAGTCAGTAGTCAGTAGTCAGTAGTCAGTAGTTCCATAACTTTATTTGATTGAACTACTTAACTCGGGCACAGCTTCAGTGGTTGTACCAAATGTGCCGATTACCGCTCCGGTGACAACGGCTCGGGTGCGGGTTGAAGCCGTTGGAAACATCTTTTTTGACATTACCGATACCAGTTTCACCCTCAATGTGGGTTCAGGCGGGGATGTCACACCGCCACAAGTCACTGTGTTTTCTCCGAATGGCGGGGAAAAGCTGAAGCCAGGTCGGACGTATCTTCTCGAATGGGAGGCAATTGATGATATCGGAGTCACCACCCAGGAAATTCGACTTTCTTTGGACGGAGCGGAAACCTTTGATATTTCCATTGCCACGGGGTTAGCTGGAACTGTTCAGGAGTTTGAATTTACGCCGCCAGCTTCGCGGGAATATCAAACCAAACAAGCCGTCTTGCGAGTCATTGCCGAAGAGGCGGCGGGAAATAGCGGTTCGGATGACTCGGACGACTTTTTCAGGATCAAATGAGAAAACCAGGGCTTGGGGCTGAGGGCAATCGAAGGGATGAGGGATGAAGGATGAGGGATGAGATAAAGCCAATTTCTTCAGCCCGATAATCTTCAGCCCTCAGCCCCAAGCCCCCAGCCCCCAGCCCTTAGTGCTATTTCCGCTGGCGGGTATTTTGATTGAACTGAGGGACTTTTGTCCCCGCGCCGAGTTTTTCGATTTCCTGGCGCATTTGATCAACTAACCGGTTGCGCAGAGTCAGGCGGGTACGAAGCGGGCGGTCACCAGCGCGGTCTTCAATCAGGAGCAGCAGGTGTTGCCAGCCTGATTCCAGATCATCGGCAATGCGCGGAATCTGGCTGATGTCGTATGGCACCGCCACGGTTGGCACGCCAAGTCGTCCCAAAACTTGGAGATAGCGTGCTGTTCCCAGGTCCGGGCACGAGAGGCGACGGCTCGCAAGTTTAAGTTCGATACCAAGTAAGGTGTGGTGAATCTGAACTTTTTCAGGAGAAACTTTGGGGGTTTCAGGCGGGAATAACACAAACTGCCGGGTTCGCTCAGTCAAAATCTTTTCGCGATAAATGACTGGGATGGCACGCTCTCCAAGAGCTTGATAAATGTCGGCCTGGAGATCAGTAAGTGTCATGAAAGTGAGGTGAGGAAGTCAGTACCACCCGTTCAGGCAGGTAGTACTGACTGGTTGGACTGGTCAGAGAACTTACTTTTTGGCGCCGAGCGCTTTGGCCTGTTCGGTTAATCGTGGGAGAACTTCAAACAGATCGCCCACAATGCCGTAGTCGGCCAGTTTGAAAATCGGCGCATCCGGATCTTTGTTGATCGCCACAATGAACTTGGACGATGACATACCCGCCAGATGCTGAATCGCGCCTGAAATCCCGCACGCCACATACAGTTGCGGGCTAACGGTTTTTCCGGTTTGACCTACCTGACGTGAATGATCAACCCATCCGGCATCCACCACGGCGCGTGAGGCACCAGCGGCACCGCCCAGGGCATCGGCCAGATTTTGAATCAGGTAGTAGTTTTCCGGTCCTTTAATACCGCGACCACCTGAGACCACAATGTTGGCTTCGGTCAATTCGACTTTGCCACCAGCGGCGGCCAAAATATCGGTCACTTTGGCTTGCAAACCATCCACCATCACACCGCCGACCGCTTTGACTTCAGCCGTTCGGCTGGTGTCTGGGGCACTGGCTGGGAACACATTTGGCCGCAATGTCATAAAGGCCGTGGCGCTCCGGAACGCGACTTTGGCAAAAGCTTTCCCGGCATAGACCGGGCGAACCACTGACACCGCGCCGCCTTCGACGTGGATTTCAGTGATGTCCGAAGCCAGTCCGATATTCAGCCGGGCCGTCACTCGTGGCGCGAGGTCCTTGCACAGCGCCGTGGCTGAAGCCAGCACCACCGCTGGTTGCGCCGTTTGGATCACTTCGGCCAGGACTTTGGCATAGCCGTCGGTCGAGTAGTTTTTCAGGGCAGCATTGTCGGTCACATAGACCGTATCGGCGCCATAGTGGGCGGCTTCGGTTGCCAGTTCGTTGATTCCCGACCCGATCACAAGGGCGCTCACTGACTGGCCCAGTTTGTCTGCCAGGCGGCGGCCTTCTGAAAGGGCCTCATAGCTGGCTTTGCGAATTTTTCCATCGCGTTGCTCAATAAACACTAACACTCCGTTTGCCATATCAATTCCTTTCCTTTTTCTTTTAGAGGACCTTCGCTTCGCCTTGCAGGGCTTGAATCAGGCCAGTGACCTGTTCGTTGACATCGCCTTCGAGTTTGCGCCCAGCCTGACGGGCCGGAGGCAAATACATGCCAGTGATGTAGGTGGCTGAAGCTGCTTCGCTGACATCAGCCGCTGAGAGCCCCAGATCCGCGATGGTCTTGGTGGCAAACGGTTTTTTCTTGGCTTGCATGATGGCTGGCAGCTTTGGATAGCGCGGTTCATTCATGCCTTTGTTGGCGCCGATGACAACTGGCAGCGTTGTTTCAATCACTTCCAGACCGCCTTCGATTTCACGTTCACAGCGCACTTTGCGATCATTGATCTCAAGCTTGACGACCATGGTCGCCTGTGGCAGGCCCAGTAATTCAGCCACGATGGTGTGAACCTGCTGGTTGTCGCCGCCAACCCCGTGTTTGCCAAAGAAGATAATATCGGCGTTGACTGACTTGAGGGCGGTAGCCAACGCTTTGCCCACCGCGAGTGGATCGTCGGTGGCCACGCCGTTGCTGCTGACATGGATGGCTGAATCGCCGCCGCGAGCCAGACCGTCACGCAGAACCGCCGGCACTTCATCTCCGCCAAGACCAACCACCACCACATCACCGCCTTTGGCTTCTTTGGTCCGAATCGCCTCTTCCAAGGCATATTCGTCATATGGGCTCATAATGTATTTGATTTCGGATCGGTCGATGGACCGACCATCTGCCGCGATTTTAATGCGGGTGTCGGTATCCGGCACCGCTTTGAGACATACTGCAATTTTCAAGGTGACCTCCGAGACTATAAAGAGAAGATTAAGACTGAAAACACAATCACTGATTTACCCAGATCGCATACTCGTCAGGATGAAGGGGCAACCACAATTGAGAGGAATGAAGAATGAAGAATGAAGAATGAAGAAAATGATAACTTGTTGCGAATCAACAGTATAACCTTTTCATAATTCATAATTCATAATTCATAATTCATTTGAGGGCTGGTAAATCAGGGAATTTTGGGTGATGACTGTCAGACCCCCCTGGAGTCGGTACTGATGAACCGAATCGAAACCGCTTTGGGGAGGATCCAGGGCTCGAAACAGGACATCAATCAAGAGGATGGAGACAGTTGAAATCACGAGAAGCTGTGAAAATGGAAGGTTTATCACGTTGTGCGATTGGCTGCAATACAGAGAAGTGGAGAAATGACGAATTGCGTCAAAATGCAGCAAAAAACCCTTGTTTTCGACCAGAATTGCGTTCAGTTTGAGCGACCATCAGCCCACACCAGGGCATACTGTCGAGGACAAAACAGCGTGGCTGTCATATCGTGTCCTCCTGAGGTGAATGATCTGGAAAAGAAACTCTCTCCGTTGCGGAAAGGTCGGATTTCGCCCGGAGGGCGCCGGAAAGTAGCCGGTGTGGAAGCCGGCTTTGCGGCGCACCCACCGGAATACGGACCGCCAACGGTTCGCGCCCGGATGGGCGCTGGAAGCTTTCATCAGCAAAGTTTCGGTAACCGTTCCATCGTGCCTGGGGTTTTGATCCAGCGCCCATCCGGGCGCGAGGGAAATGAGCACGAATCCCGGTGGTATGCCCAAAGCGGCAAACCACCGGCTACTATCCAGCGCCCTCCGGGCGGTGATTGTCAAACTCAAGTGACCTTTCCGCAACGGAGAAAGAAACTCTATCCAAACTTTACCAGTTTGGGATTACTTGCTCAGCTTCGCAGGTATTATACCATTTTGGAACGGAGTCCTCGTATTAGAAAATAGTCAAGTTATTCATTCAAATGAAGTTCGCGAACTACTGACTACGAACTACTGACCACAAACTGGTATTATATCTGCCCTGGATCAATACCGAGTTCTTTGAGTTTGGCAGTGAGTTTTTCCAATTGCTGGAGTGCCGCTTCTTTTTCAGTCTTTTCTTGAGTCATCTGATGCAAAACCGCTTCTTTTTCAGCTTTCGCCTGGGCCGCTTCAGCTTTTGCCTGGGCCGCCTGTTCGTTCGAAGTTGGAATCCAGGTGCCTTCTTTATCAAACCAGCGCAGCCACAATCGTTGCTTGCCGTCATAACTGCCTTGCCAGAGACCTAACCCAAGTTCGATTGATGGAATCCAAAGCTTTTTTTCTTCGGATGAAATGGTCTGATAGCGGTCACCAGACAACTGGAAAAAGTGTAGCTCACCTGTATCACCATTCAATGCAACATAGTACGGAACTCTTAAAAAACGCTCATACACTTCCCATTTGGTTGGAACGCCCTCAACATCACGCAATATCTGGCCCAGGTCTTCTTTTTGTGTTCCCGGTGAGAGTAATTCCACAATGACCAGTGGACTGACGCCCTCCTGCCAGACCACATAACTGTTGCGCATGACCTGTCCGTCATACAGCCGAGGCACGCCAACTACGCCAAACCAGTCAGGACGCTTATATCGAAGTGGATACCTGACGTCATAGTACAAATTGAGATCCATCGCGGAAAAAACTTCATCCGGTGGAATGCAGGGCGGGCGAAACGTTTCTTTGAGGAAAAGGGCCTGGATTCCATGAAATTCGTCTGGCATGCCTGGTTCTCCGATGGTTTCACTGGGCAGATCATACATTGTGGGCAATGTCTCACGCGGTGAACGTGGCGGTGAATCCTTCAAATACATTGACATAGCGTATTTCACCTTTCTGAAAACCTTGGCTCCAGAATAAGCCAAAACGGGGCGAAATCCCAGGCCCGAATCTTCCAGCCATCAGCCCCAGACCCAAATGCTTCAGCCCGGTTATTTCCATTCACCAGTAAGCTGGAAGGCTGCCCAGTAATAGGGTGATGACCATTTTTTATTCTGCTGCAACTTGAGTTGTGCCTGGCGAAGCGCCTCAGCTGGTCGGAGTTTCTCAACCAGAAGTCCCTGATAGAAGTACTTCATGAGTTCTGCCGTGGCCTGGTCGCTGACGCTCCACAGACTGACCACGACGCGGGACGTTCCAGCATAGAGGAACCCCTGAGTGAGGCCGACCATGCCTTCACCTTTGATTTCTTTGCCCAGACCGCTCTGGCAAGCCGAAAGGGTCACGAGATCGGCATTGAGGTTGAGGTTAAACACATCGGGCAAGAGCAAGAAACCATTCTGGTCGTTTCCTTGCCGGTCAACCATCGAAAAAATCAGTCCAGAAAGCTCAGGGTGTTCGCTGTTGACAAACCCGTGGGTGGCGATATGGAGCAGACGAAATTGATCAAGGTCTGAACGGTTGAAAAAGTCACGGTTGGCGGCAAAGTCAAACGCCTGGGTCATCTGGGTCTTGGGCACGAGTTTGAGAATGGATTCAGCTTCGCGACGCGTGCCGGGGAGTCGTGGAATTTCTTTGGATTCGTCAATCAGGCCGACTTCCTGAACCGATGATTCGGTTTTTTCCAGTAACAGTTTGCGGCTGAGGGTGAGTTTCTTCGTCGTGGGTGGAGTCGGTTTGGTTTTTGCGGGGAGTTTTGGAATGCGGTCATCAGTTGGCTCAAATACCGGGTCAGCCACCACCGCCAGGTCTTTTGATGCTGTGGAGCGATTGAGATTTTCCTTACGCAATAAATCAAGGGCAGACGCCGAAGGCAGCATGACCAGTTCATGGTTGGCCAACAATGGTTCCGACTTGCCTTTGCCGGAAGTTGGACTGGTGAGTGTAAGTACCCCAAATGGAATGTAATGCAGCACGCCGTCCGGAACGATCAACAGTCGTTTGTTGCCCAAATGCGATGCCACTGGTTCAAGAATCAGGTGGCTTAATTCTGAGATGGCCTGGTCGAGTTCGCGTTTTAATTCCACGGCTGATTTTTTCTGAATATCTTCTTCCCGGCCAAGGATCCGCTTGAGACTGTTGGTTTGAGACAGCAGGTCATAGGCTTTGCGGGCGGCTGACTGAATTTTCTCTCTTTGAGGAAGCTCAACCGTCGTCAGCGTGTCGGGAGTGACAACCCACACGTAACTGCCTTGTGGACCCAGTGAATATTCAAGCAGGACAGTATCTGGGGTGACAACCGTGGATTGAATTTCACTGACCGTGAGTGGTTTCGGTTGAGTCAATGCTGCATAGCGGGGGCTGGTTCGGCGGAGTTCATCTTCAAGTTGCTGATATTCTTTGGTGATCGCGGCAATCTCGGCCTGAAGGCTGGCTTCAGTTTCTGGGGTGAGTTCCTGGCGAGCCATTAACCGGGTGAGGCTATCAACTTTGTCCGCGAGTTGTTGGCGGACAGCTCGTTCACGGGCCAGAAGTTCGAGGTTTCCCCCTTGCCGAATGTCCGCCCCAGCTTCATTGAGTAACTCCAGAAGACTTCGGGCTCGGGAGCGTTCGCTGATGTGCAAAGCCACCCGGTCGTATCCGGCTTTCGGATTTTGGGCATGCCTTTTCATCAGAAGGTGAATGTAGAACTCATAGATCCCCTGATTGTTGGCAAAAAAACTGGTTCGCAAGGTAGGTTTACGCACTCCGCTGCGGATCAATTCAACCAGCTTCAAGGCTTCTTCAATGGTTGTTTGAGCCGGATCATACTGGTTGGTTTCGGTATAAAACCGGGCAAGTTGAGAGAGCACCAGGGCTTTATTTCTGGGGTCAACGCCCTGTGGCCACCGGTTGACCACCTCTTTGCTGGTTTCAAGCGCTTTTTGTTTTTCTCCGCGATCAAAATAAAGTTTGGCCAAATTATTCAATGTACTGAGTTCGCCCATCAGGTCTTTGGCCTGGCGCCGAAGAGGCAATGCCTCTTCCAGGTATGTGCAGGCATCATCAACTTTTCCCAGCTTATCAACCGCAAACGCAATATTATGAAGGGCCGTTGCTTCGCCAGCTTGATCTTTGAATTTCCGTGAGAGAGACAGGGCCTGGGTGGCATATTCAAGGGCTTCGGCAAATTGCTGACGCTGCAGAAAGACATTGGCCAGGTTGATAAGGAGTACGACTTCCCGCACCGGGTCTCCGATTTTGCGCACAAGCGGTAATGCCTGCCGCATCAGTACCTCTGCCTGTTGAAGTTCCCCAACGTGTAAGTAGAGCAGACCGAGACCTTCATAAATTTCTTCCTGAAGTCGGGCATTGCCTGTTTGCTGGTTTAACTGGTCAGCTTCTTCAAACAGGTCGAGGGCTTTTTGAATGTTTCCTTGTTGGGAGGCCACCAGCGCCAGGCTGTTGAGTGATTCAACAATTCCCATCTGTTGTTGGAGCGTGCGCCTCATTGCCAGTGACTGAGAATGGGTGTCCGTGGCTTTTTGGTAGTCGCCAAGCTTAAAATAAACCACCCCCATTCGATGCCATATGGCAGCTTTACCTTCCCTGAACCCGGCTTTTTGAAAGCAGTGCAACGCCTGATCATAATATTTCAGGGTGGTTGCAAACTGATTTTGATTCAGATAGACCCCCGCAATATTGGTCAGTGTTTCACCTTCGCCCTTCACATCCTGACTGGTTCGGCGTAAAACCAGGGCTTGTTCATACATTTCCAGGGCTTTGGTGGGATTTCCCTGCACGTGAAAGATCAGCGCCAGGTTGGTTGTGGCCTGTCCAATCAGTTTCGAATCATTGATGGTGCGAGCCATGGCAAGTGACCGCTCATAAAACGTGCGGGCGGTATCCATTTCACCAAACGTGTAATAGCCGTTTCCAATACCATTCAACAGGTGAGCTGCTGAATCCAGTTTTCCAGCCAGCCGATATTGCTCAGCCGCCGCCTCAAATTTATCCAGTGACTGGCGGGTCCCTTCTTTCGTTCCCAATCGGGTAAGCTGATTTCCTTCGCGAATCAATTGGTATGCTTTGATTTGATGCAATTCTTCTGCTGTTGCCGCCCGGTATTCAGTAATTTTGAGGGTGTATTGTAGTTGCCCATTCGGAGTAGCCGGGGCAATCTTGAATTGGTGAGGACCAGTTGCCTCCGACAGGAGGACGATCTGATGAATGTTTTTTTCTGGGACAAAAGTGTCAGTAATCTCATCCCACTCTTTCCCGGGCTCCAGAAGCCAAATGTGAACGTCTTTCTGGTTGGATTGCAGTTCAAGCTCAAGGTATTCATTCACTCCCAATTGAAAGGTGTGAATCCGTGGCTCAGTGCTGGAGGCTTCAAATTCGACTGCTTTTCCTATCGGCAGCTCCAGGGTCTGGCTTTGTCCTGGAACACTGATTTTCCAGGCGGGGCTGAACTTCAATGGAGTTGCGAACACGGGAAAGATTGATGTCAGTGTAATCAGGTTAAGACAGACCGCCGTGATTGCCGGCTTGGGAAACTGCTGAAACAAAAATTGCATAGCACTCAATCGTTAGGAAAGAATTGTTAGGGAATTGGATGTGGAGAGAAAAGAGGCCAACCACCTGGCCGTTCCCTGATATGGGTTTAAATGTGGCTGGTTGGTTCAGGAGCGGTCAATCACTTTTGGCGTCAACTTCTCGACCAACCGAAGCTATTTCCATTCTCCCGTAAGCTGGAATGCCGCCCAGTAATAAGGCGACGACCATTGTTTATGCTGCCGCAGGTGAAGTTGTGCCCGACGAAGTGCTTCGGCAGGCCGGAGCTTTTCAACCAGCATTCCTCGATAAAAGTGCTTCATCAGTTCTGCCGTGGCCTGGTCGCTGACGTTCCACAGGCTGACCAGGACCCGCGATGTTCCCGCATAGAGAAACCCCTGGGTGAGTCCGACCATGCCTTCGCCTTTGATTTCCTTGCCCAGGCCGCTCTGGCAGGCGGAAAGGGTGACCAGATCCGTGTTGAGTTTGAGGTTAAACACGTCTGGCAGGAGCAAGAATCCATTTTGAGTTTTTCCTTGCTGGTCAAACATTGAAAAAATCAAGCCTGAGAATTCAGGGCGGTCGCTATTGATAAAACCGTGCGTGGCAATATGAAGCAACCGAAATTGATCGAGATCTGGGCGATCAAAAAAGCTTCGGTTCGCGGCAAAGTCAAACGCCAGGGCATTTTGGGTTTTGGGAACCAATTTAAGAATGGATTCGGCTTCGCGGCGTGTCCCAGGGAGGCGTGGAATCTGATTGGTTTCGTCAGCAATGCCAACTTCCTGAATCGAGGATTTGGTTTGTTCCAGCCGGAGGCTCCGGCTCCGGTCAAGTTTCTGCTTTGTGGGCGTGGCAGTTGTTGAGAGTGCTGCCAGCCTGGGAAACCGACCATCAGTTGGTTCAAACACCGGATCTGCCACAATCGCCAGGTTTTTGGTTGGTTTTGGACGGTTGAGGGTTTCAGTTCGCAGTAAATCAAGCGCCGAGGCTGAAGGCAAAACCACCACCTCGTGGCTGGTAAGGAGCGGTTCGGGTTTTGATGGAGCGTTTTCAACTGGAAGCGCCGCAAATGGAATGAAATGCAAAACGCCATCCGGAACGATCAGTACCCGTTTGTTACCCAGGTGTGAGACAACCGGCTGCAAAATCAGTTGACTCAATTTTGAGAGGGCTTCATTCAGGTTTGTTTGCGACTGTCCTGGTTTGATGGAATGCAGCCGAATCGCGCGATTGGTGCCACCGGTTTCAGCCATCAAGTCATACGCTTTTCGGGCGAGCTGTTCAATTTCGGCCTCTTTCGGGAGTTCCACGGTGGTCAGTGAATCTGGGGTCACCACCCACACAAAACTGCGCTCCGGTCCCAGAGAATATTCCAGAAGCACCGTATCTGGCGCGACGATTCTGGATTGAATTTCATTGACGGTGAGTGGTTTGGGCTGGGATAAAGCGGCATACCGCGGACTGGTTCGGCGGAGGTTGTCTTCGATTTGTTGATATTCTTTGGAAATCGCCTCAATTTCAGCGCGGAACTCAGCTTCGGTTTCTTTGGTCAGTGCGGAACGTGTTTGCAGACGGGTGAATCCATCAATTTTATCCGCCAGTCGTTGCCGGATCGTCCGTTCGCGTTCAATCAGTTCAAGATCAACCCCTTGCCGAATATCAACCCCTGATTCATTCAACAAATCCAAAAGGGCCCTTGCTCGCGTGCGCTCACTTACTTGAAGTGCCAGCCGATCATAGCCAGCCTGTCGGTCCTGACCATGTTGGGAAATGAGCAACTCGATGTAGCGCTGATACACCTTCTGGTTTTGGGCAAAAAATGCAGTCCGCAGCTCGGTTTTCCGCACTTTGCCACGAATTCCCTCAATCAATTGAATTGCTTCTTCGAGGAGTGTTCTGGCCTGTGAATAGTCTTTGGCTTTCATTCGAAGGACCGCCAGTAAATTGAGTACCACGGCACGTTGGGTTGGCTGAATTCCTTCTGGCCAGCGGTTCAATATGTCTTGAATGTATTGAATTGCTCTTTGATCTTCCTTACGGTAAACATAGATATCGGCCATGTTGAAGAGGGTACTTAACTCACCCATCAGGTCTTTGACCTGACGGCGCAGGACCAGTGCTGCTTCGTAATTTTTGAGCGCTTCATCTTGTTTTCCAAGTTTGTTGCAGGTAAATGCAATGTTATGAAGCACATTTCCTTCATCAAATACATTCTTGCGCTCCCTCGAATTGGCCAGAGCCTGAGTGAAATAGTCGAGCGCTTCAGTAAATTGGTTTCGACCCAGGTACGCGTTTCCAATGTCTACCAGGAAGATGCATTCCCAGCTTCGATTTCCCATCTTGCGAACAAATTCCATCCCTTGACGAAGCGCGGTTTCTGCCTGCCGATAGTCCCCGATTTGCAGGTAGAGATGTCCCAAACCTCCGAAAGCCAGGGCATGATGGTAGGCTTGACCGCTGTCTTGAATCAGTTGTAAGGATTCTTCATATAAATCCAGTGCCTTTTGGAATTCTCCCTGGGTGGTAGCGATGTTGGCCAGACTAGAGAGTGACTCCGCAATTTCTGTTTGCTGTTTTCGAGCACGTCTGATGGACAACCCCAGAGCATACGCATCGGCTGCCTTCTGTAAGTCACCTAATCTGAAATAGATCACCCCAACCTGATTTAACATGTTGGCCTCGCCCTCTTGAAAGCCATTTTGCTGAAATCGAGTGAGCGATTGATTGAAATAATCCAGGGCTTTATACCACTGATTTTGATCCTGATAGATGCCGCCAATATTGGCCAATGTTTCGCCTTCGCCCTGCAGATCACCGCACTTTTGACGTAGGATCAACGCTTCGCCATACAACTCTGCTGCTTTGGTAAGATTTCCCTGAATATGATATGTCAGGCCACTGTTGGTCATTGCCTGGCCGATCACCTTTGGATCATTGATCTTACGGCCCAGTTCAAGAGATTTTTCATAGTATTCTCGGGCCAGTGTGAGGTCACCTAACTGGTAAGAATCGTTCCCAATCGTATTGATCGCCTGGGCTTCAGATATCGAATCTTCAGCCAGCCGGTATTGGTCAACCGCTGCCTGGACTTTTTCAATTGCTTTCACTAAGCCCGCTTTGGTTTGCTGGTTTCTGAACTGATCTGCTTCTTTAAGCAGTTGAAACGCCGCCAGTTGATGAAGTTCACGATCCGTAGGAACGCCAGACCCGACTTGAGTGAGCACATATCTGGCAGGTGCATCTGCTATCGCACTTGAAGAAATTTCGAGCTGGTAGGCCCCATCTGTTTTGGCCAGAATGAGAATCGGGAAAATGAAAACCCCTGGAGTGAAACTGGTTTGGGGAAGGATCACTTCCTGATTTGGGCCTTGCACACTCACGTTAATTTCTTTGTATTGAGATTGCAGGGTCAGCTTGATGAAGTGATTGGCTGCCAGCACAAAGGTGTGAATCCGTGGCTCCGAGCTGGAAACTTTGAATTCGACCGTTTTCCCAACCAGTAGTTCCTGGGATTGGGGTTGTGCCGGGAAAGAGGTCCTGCCAGTTGCCCTGAAAGTCACCGGCATTGCAAAAACTGGAGCAATTGACGTCAGAACAGTCAGGGTGAGGCTCAAGATGACGATTGCTTGCCTGGTAAGTTGTTGAGAAAAAAGGCGCATAATACTCTGTCTCAAATGTGGAATTGGTGATCAATCAAATCAGGCAGGAACAAAGCCAGGGGCATTCCGATCCTGTGTCAACGGTAGCAAATTCTGTAGTTTGGAAGAGTGTTGATTGTATATTGAGGTTTGCAAAAGAAAAACGACCAACACAGTCTCAAAGACAAATGTACTGCGTTGGTCGTCGGAAGGGAAGTGAATCAGATCTGAGTTGGTGTCGCGAAGAGGTTTAGAACACACAGGTGGTGCACCTGGCTATCTCGCTATCCCGCTCTTTCGCTGGCTTCTATTCAACTGGTTCGACATTCTGCATATCAATCAGCGAGGCTGAGACCACCCGGTCATCATCGCTCAGATTGATGATCTTGACGCCTTGAGCCGAACGGCTCGTTTCACGGATCGGCTCGACTTCAATCCGCACCACCTGCCCCTGCTGGGTAATCACCATCAATTGATCGTCATTTTTGACCGGAAGCGCCGTGATGACGCCGCCCGTCCGATCTGTGACCTTCATATTGATGACCCCAACGCCGCCACGGCTTTGAGGTGGGTATTCACTGACCAGTGTGCGTTTGCCAAGACCGAGTTCTGAGAGCGCCAGGATGTGTTCTGTTCCGTCCACCACGGAAACACCGGTCACATAGTCATCCTGGCGCAGATTGATGCCAATCACGCCATAGGCATTGCGACCCATTGCCCGGACATCGGTTTCCTTAAAGTGAATGGCCATTCCGTGATAGGTTGAAAGCAGGATGTTTTTGTTGCCGTCGCTCATCTGGATGCCCATCAACACATCACCGTCTTCAATACTGATCGCGATAATGCCGTTTGACCGGATGTTGGCAAATTCGGTGAGTTCGGTTTTCTTGATGATGCCGCGTCGGGTGACCATCACCACATATCGGCCTTCGGCAAACTCCCGAATCGGGAACATGCCCGCGACTTTTTCACCCTGCGGCAGTTCGACCAGATTGACAATTGCTTTGCCGCGTCCGGCGGTGGCTGCATCTGGAATTTCGTGAACCTTGACCTTATACACCTGACCTTTATCCGTGAAGATCAACATATAGCTGTGCGTTGAAGCAATAAACATGGCATCGAGCACATCTTCGGCCTTGGTCGCCATTCCACGCCGACCAACGCCACCACGCCGCTGGGTGCGGTATGACGAAAGCGGGGTGCGTTTGATGTAGCCGCCGTGGGTGATTGTGATGACGACCTCTTCATCTGGAATCAGGTCTTCGATGGTGAGTTCAGTTTCCTCATCAACGATTTGTGTCCGACGCTCATTGGCAAATTCGCGTTTGACGTCAGCCAGTTCTTTAATAATCAGGTTCTTGAGTACGGTTTCATTGGCCAGAATTTCGTTGAGTTCGGCAATCCGCTTAATAATATTGGTGTATTCCTCAACGATTTTCTGCTGTTCCATGCCGGTCAACCGCTGGAGTTGCATATCCAGGATTGACTGAGCCTGGATTTCAGTGAACCCAAATTTCTGAACAAGTCCTTCTTTGGCTTCCTTGGGCTGTTTGGCGGCCCGAATCAGCGCAATCACTTCGTCCAAAATCCCGAGCGCTTTCTTGAGACCTTCGAGGATATGGGCGCGGGCTTCGGCTTTGCGCAACTCAAAGAGGGTTCGGCGGCGCACCACGTCTTTGCGGTGGTCAATAAACAACTGCAGGGTATCAACCAGATTGAGCACCCGAGGTTGTCCGTTGACAATCGAGAGGTTGATGGTGCCGAAGTTCAACTGCATCTGGGTCTGTTTATAGAGGTTATTGAGCACAACCTGGGCGACGGCGCTGCGTTTGAGTTCGATCACAATGCGCATTCCGTCGCGGTCAGATTCGTCACGCAGATCCGAAATATCCTCAATCTTCTTGTCGGTAATAAGTTCAGCAATTTTTTCGATCAGTCTGGCTTTATTGACCTGGTAGGGAAGTTCGGTCACCACAATCGCCTGACGCTCAGCCCCATTTTTGCCGACATAATCAATCGCTGCCCGGGCCCGCATGGTAACTGAACCGCGTCCGGTCAGGTACGCCTGTAAAATCCCTTTCCGGCCACAGATAAAGGCACCGGTCGGGAAGTCTGGCCCCTGGACAAATTTCATCAAATCTTCAACCGTGGCGGCAGGTTTTTGAACCAGATGAATTGTGGCATCAATAATTTCGCCCAGGTTGTGCGGTGGAATATTGGTCGCCATTCCGACGGCAATTCCAGATGAGCCATTCACCAGCAAATTAGGGAAGCGGACCGGTAGCACCATCGGCTCCCACTGCGATTCATCGTAATTGGGCTGGAAATCCACCGTTTCTTTATCAATATCCGCCAGCATCGCCTCTGCTACGCGGGCGAGACGAATTTCCGTATATCTCATAGCAGCCGCGGAATCGCCATCAACGCTGCCGAAATTCCCCTGACCATCAATCAACGGAATACGGAGGGAAAAATCCTGCACCATGCGCACGATGGAATCATAGACGGCGGAGTCTCCGTGGGGATGGTACTGACCGATGACCGATCCGACGATACGGGCGCTCTTTTTGTACGGCTTGTTGTATGTATTGCTTAACTCGTGCATTGCCCACAGGATACGGCGATGGACCGGTTTGAGGCCGTCGCGGACATCTGGCAGCGCGCGCCCGATGATGACCGACATCGCGTAGTCCAGGTAGCTACGTTTCATCTCGTCTTCGATATTTGCGATGACTAACTTCTGCTCATCCATGCTTGTACTCCAAATGAAAATCAACTGAGGTTAGAAAAACTGAATTTTTGTTGTGCCCTGTTACCAGTCACGGATGTGGGTTTGGTTCAGGTATCCGTCAGAGAATGCAGCCAAATCTCAGGCCAGCCCATCAGTTTTTGAAAGGCAACTGGGAGCGTCCAGAGAGATGTCTGACTGGTTGGTCAACAGGGGAGCACAGTGTGAGACGTTGTACCCTGTCTATAACTGAGTAATTGTATCAGGTCTTCAAGAAAATCTCCACACTGAATGCAGGGAAACCACCTAACTTCTTAGGAATGAAGGGTTAAGAGCGGTTTGAAGCGGATTTCTCAAGCGGTTTTTAGAATGGCGGCACTATATCTCAAACCGGCAGGTTTTGCAAACGACAAACCCCTTGTCTATGATTGAGTTACATCGTGTTTTCGAAGGTGTTTTTTGAGGCTTTCCCCGCGCGATAAACACAATTGCCAAAGTGTCACAGCCACCTGCCGGAACCGGGCGGCATCACGAGAATGAAGTAAACCCTGAACCCTGAACCCTGAGCTTATGTCACCACGCACATCCTCAACTTCTCGTCCGCGCATCGGTTTAGCCCTCAGTGGAGGCGCCGTCCGAGGTCTGGCACACATTGGCGTTTTAAAAGCCCTGGCCGAACTTGAAATTTATCCCGAGATTATTGTCGGTACCAGCGTCGGCAGTTTGATTGGCGCAGCATTTGCAGCAGGAAAAAACTGGCAGGGCATTGCGGAAATGGCCACATCGGTTTTCTGGCCAAACCTCCTCAACAGCCATCTGCTCGAACAGTTTTGCGACTCGCACCTTCCGGCAACCTTTGCCGATCTTGAGCACCCGTTTGCCGCCGTCGTGACTTCGATTGTGGATCACCAGACGGTGGTCATTCGCGAAGGTCGGCTGGCCACAGCAATCAATGCCAGTTGTGCTTTGCCGTATGTCCGTCGTCCGGTGGTGCGGGACGGAAAATTGTTTGAAGATGGCGGCACCACGTGCGTGCTGCCGTCAGAAGTATGTCGTCAGTTCGGGGCTGATTTCGTGATTGCGTCCGATGTCTGGGGATATGGCTGGTGCTTGCGCGTGGTTGGACTTGACCCGGTGACGAGCCAGGTTTTTCCGGAACATTATCGGCGGGCGCTTCAGTCCACCGACATTTTGATCCAGCCGCCAATTCCGGTGGTTGGGTATCTGCCCGGTCGTCAGGCTGTCCAGGCAATGGTTTCCGAAGGCGAAACTGCTGCGCGTCAGGCATTGCTAGCTTTACAGGAGAATCAGGTATGAATCGAAAACGCGTTCTGATTTTAGGTGCCGCTGGTCGAGATTTTCATAACTTCAATACTGTTTTTCGCAACCACAACGTGTGTGAAGTGGTTGCCTTTACCGCCACCCAGATTCCAAACATTGATGGTCGAAAATACCCGGCGGAACTGGCTGGGGGATTTTACCCACAAGGCATTCCAATTTACCCGGAAGATGATCTCGAACGATTGATAAGCCGCCTCAAAGTTGATGAGGTGGTTTTTTCTTATTCGGACATTGCTCATCAGGATGTCATGCATCTGGCTGCACGTGTGAATGCGGCTGGTGCTGATTTCCGGTTGTTGGGCACCAAAGCCACGATGATCAAGTCCACCAAACCGGTAATTTCGGTGTGTGCGGTTCGAACTGGGTGTGGCAAAAGTCCGGCTTCGCGGCGCATTGTGCAACTCTTGCTTGATGCCGGTTTGAAGGTGGCGGTCATTCGTCACCCGATGCCATATGGCGACCTGGTCAAACAGCGGGTGCAACGCTTTACCACCCTTGAAGATCTGGCCGCTCAGGACTGCACGATTGAAGAAATGGAAGAATATGAGCCCCACCTGATCAAAGGTGTGACCGTTTTTGCCGGCGTGGACTATGAAGGGATTATCCGGCAGGCCGAAACCGAAGCGGATGTTATTTTGTGGGACGGAGGCAATAACGACTTCTCGTTTTATGTTCCGGATCTGGAAATTGTGATTGCCGACCCACATCGCCCAGGCCATGAGTTGACATATTTTCCAGGTGAGGTCAATCTGCGCCGTGCTGATGTGATCATTCTCAATAAAATTGACTCCGCGACACCAGAAGGTATTGCGCTGGTTCGTGCCAACATCCGCGCAGTGAATCCAACCGCGATGGTGATTGACGCTGCGATGCCGTTGACAGTTGAAAAACCAGAGGCGATCCGCGGCAAACGGGTTTTGGTGGTCGAAGACGGGCCAACTTTAACGCATGGTTCGATGAAGTATGGAGCTGGCGTTCTGGCGGCTGAAAAGTTTGGTGCCCGCGAAATCATTGATCCACGACCATATGTGGTCGGCAGTCTGGCCGAGACATTTCATCATTATCCGGGAATTGGCCGACTGTTGCCGGCCATGGGCTATGGTGCCGACCAGATGCACGATCTGGCCGAAACCATCAACCGGATTGACTGTGATCTGGTACTGATTGCCACACCCATCAATCTCTCGCGGGTGATTGACATCAAACATCCAACGTGCCGAATTGGCTATGAACTCCAGGAAATTGGTTATCCAACGCTAGTAGATGCCTTGAATCCACTATTGAAATCAATGGTTAGATAGGGTTCAGGGTTCAGGGTTCAGGGTTCAGGGTTTTAAATTCCTGTCCTGCTGGTCCTTTTTGTCACTTTGGTCCTTTCGTATTGTCCTGAACCCCAAACCCTGAACCCTGAACCCTGAACCCCAGACTCCTATGCCGCAACCCCACGTCATTACCACACTTGCCAAAGCCCAGTCACTTGACAAACTCGCCCTTCCGACTCGTCCTGAGCCGTCCAGGATTTTGATGTGCCCGCCAGACTACTTTGAAATCAAGGATGTCAAAAATGCCTTTATGCAAGGCAACATTGGAACACTTGATAAAGCTCTGGCGCTGGCACAGTGGGACGTGCTGAAAACCACTTTCGAGCAACTTGGAAAACCGGTTGTTACCATTGAGCCGATTCCTGATTTGGAAGACATGGTGTTTTCAGCCAATCAGGTACTTCCGGGACTGGATGAAGACGGTACGCCGTATGTGGTGATTTCCCGGATGCGCTATCCATCACGGCAACGGGAAATCCCCTTCTATCGCCAGTGGTTTGCCAGTCAGGGCTATCGCATTCTGGAAATCGAACAGCCTGACGTATGCTTTGAAGGTCAAGGCGACGCCATCTGGCATCCCGGTCGAAAATTGCTCTGGGGCGGGCACGGCCAGCGCACTGATTTTGCCATCTATCCTGAGTTATCTGAGCGACTTGGTGTTCCGATTATCGCCATGGAACTCAGCACGCCGGAGTTTTACCACCTCGATACCTGCTTTTGTGCGCTCGATGAACAAAGCGTTTTAATCTACCCACAGGCTTTCACCAGCGAAGGGCTGGCGTTGATTCATCGCTTTTTTCCACTGGTTATCGAAGCCCCGTCTGCTGAAGCTCATCAAACCTTTGCCTGCAATGCGTTTGCTTTTGATGGTCGAAAAGTGGTCATCCAGTGGGGAGCGACCAAAACCGTGGCCGAACTGCGTCGGGTCGGTTTTCACGTCACCGAAGTAGACACCAGTGAGTTCATCAAATCAGGCGGCAGCGTGTTTTGTATGAAGATGGAAGTGTATTGAGAAACTGGGTTCAGGGTTCAGGGTTTTCGGAAGGGATGAGGGATGAAGGATGAGGGATGAAAAAATCACTCTGTCACCTTGTCAGCCAGTCATCCTGTCAGAGCTTTGGGTTCAGGGTTCAGGGTTTTCGAATTGAGTTTCTTTTGTCCCTTCAGTCCTTTTCGTCCTTTTTGTCTTTTCTCTTCTCAGTCGCGGGATTTTCCACCTCAAAAAACCGGGAACCAACTTCCCGTTCTGGTGTCAAAGTACACAAATCCAATCAGGACAATCTTTTGAAGAAACAACCGCAGGATGTGTGTCTATCCGTCAAGGCCATCGTGTGGGTGGGAGAGGTCTGTCTATATGCACGTCAAAAAATGGTTGATGCGACTGACCACCGCCATGCTGTGTGTGCTGGCGGTGAGTTTTGGGGTGAAATACAGTTGGGAAATGCCGCTTTCGGCTGTAGTTCAGGCTCAATCTCAGGAAGCGAGTGAAGGTGGGGCGCTGATTATTCTGGATGAAAAACAACATCCAGTTGGGCAATGTGCTCTGAAGCACACCGCAGTCAACGCTTCGTTGAGTGGCAATGTGGGTCGAGTCACGGTTGAGCAAACTTTTGTCAATCGGCACTCCAATCGCCTCGAAGCCGTTTATATCTTTCCGCTTCCGCAAATGGCAGCGGTTGATCGAATGACGATGAATATTGGAGGTCGTGTGATCGAAGGTGAAATCCTGTCACGCGAAGAAGCCGCCCGACTTTTCAAACAGGCACGTGACAATGGTGAAACCGCTGCCTTGCTTGATCAGGAGCGGTCAAATGTTTTCACCCAGTCAGTGACGAATATCCCGCCTGGTGCAACTGTCGTTATTTCAATCAGTTATGTTGAAACCTTAAAATATGAGGATGGTGAATACGAGTTTGTTTTTCCAATGACAGTTGGGGAACGCTACATTCGGGGTCAATCGCCACCTGATTCAGAAACAAAAGGATTGGCCGTGACAGTTCCTGATGCAGCCCGTGTTACTCCACCACTGTCAACTCGTCCAGGTCATGACATTTCCCTCAAGCTTCAAATTGATGCCGGAGTTCCGATTCAATCGGTTGTTTCACCTACGCATCGGGTCATCCTGGATCAATCGAAAACCATGAGCACTGCCGCGCTCCATCTCAAAGCGGAGGCTGAGATTCCAAATAAAGACTTTATTGTGCGGTGCAAGGTGGCTGGTCCAGCCGTAACACAGGGAGTGCTGACCCACAACGGGCCGCTTGGCGGGTATTTCACATTGATGGTACAGCCACCATCAGAAATTCGGGAAAAAGATCTGACACCAAAGGAGCTGGTATTTGTCCTTGATACTTCCGGGTCAATGGAAGGTTTTCCAATCGAAAAAGCCAAAGAAGCCATGGATCACGCGCTCAACGGTTTGTATCCGCAAGACACCTTCAACCTGATTACTTTTGCCGGAGACACTCACATTTTGTTTCCGGAACCTGTTTCGGCAACACCTGAAAATTTGGCGACAGCCCGTACCTTTCTCAAATCCCGGTCTGGCAGTGGTGGAACGGAAATGATGAAAGCAATTCGTGCCGCGCTTGAGCCGTCAGATTCGCAAAATCATCTTCGAGTCGTATGTTTTATGACCGATGGCTATGTCGGAAATGATCTGGAAATCCTCAGCGAAGTCAAAAAACACCCGAATGCCCGCGTGTTTTCATTTGGAATCGGCAGTTCGGTCAATCGGTTTTTGCTTGAAGAAATGGCGCGGCTCGGGCGCGGAGAAGTTGAATTTGTGGGGCTTGAGGATGATGGTTCGGCGGCGGCGCAGCGATTTCACGAACGAGTTCGCTCGCCGTTACTGACTGATATTTCAATTGATTGGGGAAGTTTACCGGTAAAGGATGTCTATCCAGTCAATATTCCGGATTTGTTCAGTGCCACACCAGTTGTGGTTACAGGAAGGTTTAATGGGCAGGCTCAGGGCGAAGTTGTGCTCCGTGGAAAGGTGGCTGGGCGGCCAGTTGAGCAGCGAATCCAGATGGAATTACCCGCCACTGAACCCCGGCACGACGAACTGGCAACGTTGTGGGCCCGGCAGCAACTCCGAGAGTTAATGCGTGAGGACTATGAGGGTTTCCAATACGGAAGGGTATCGTCCGATCTGGAAGCCAGGGTCACGCAGCTTGGTCTGAAATATCGGTTGATGACACCGTTTACTTCATTTCTGGCGATTGATCGTGGTCCAGTTCAAGGTGGCAAACTTGAAAAGGAACAGGTTCTGGCAGCAGCCCCAGATAAAGGAGATGGCGACGGATCCGTCGGTCCTCAGGGGCCGGCGACTGGTTTGGCAGGGTTTGGAGATGGGGATGGGGATTTTGGGGATGGGGAAGCCTCCGGGGCAGTTGCGTCTCCAGTGTTTGCTCCACCGAGGGAGGCACCAAAAGAGATCGTGAACACGCCTCCGCCTGCGAAGATAAGCTGTGCTGACCCAAATTTGTTACCTATGCCCGCACCCCCGCCCCCGCCAGGCAGACAACCTGCCCCACCTTCAGTTGTGAGACGAAGCGAAGGCGTTATGCGCGGGAATGCACTCACTCGGGTCACGCCCGAATACCCGAAGCTTTCTGCACGGGTTGCGGGGGATGTTGTGGTTGAACTTGTAATTGACGAAAAAGGGAATGTCGAAAGCGTGCGTGTTGTTTCCGGCCATGCCTTGCTGCGACAGGCGGCTATCAATGCTGCCTGGCAGTGGAAATTCAAGCCCACGTTGCTCAATAAAGTTCCTGTCAAAGTCACAGGGATTCTGACATTTCGATTTACCCTGTAGTCAGTCACCCGAGTGGATGGCCCCGTCAGGCGGGGGCATCCACTTAAATTATTAAAACAAGATAATATGTTGTTCTATTCAGTTGAAAGCTGGGCTAAAAACTCAGTTTGAAAGCGATGGGCTTCGCTGAGTGCATCTGGAGCGGCAAGTCGTGGCCAGGCATTTCTTAGTCCCTGGGCTTTTGTTTGATAGTCACGCTGTGTTTTGCGAATCCGAGTTGCCTTTGATTGCTGGCTCAGTCGCGCTTCTGGAGCCGGGTAACACTCAATACCTCTTGAAACGGCCTGATCATTTAGAAATAAAGCTGCAACCACCCAGGCTTCAGTGTTTGAGGACAAACTCGCGGCGACCTTCCAGGATAGAATTCAGGGCTGCTTCAATCACGATTTTGTCTGTCGGTCCTTCGGCGGCTAAGGCAATGCGTAAAGAGTCAGACATTAGGAACGCCTCCAAGCAAGCTTGTCATCCACATGCGAGAAAGTGTCCATTCGGCGTTTGGTCGAGCTTTGAGGGCTGTTGCTAAATCAATGTGTCTCACAACTGTGTGCCCGTGGTTATTTCTATCTACTGTAAAAAGCCGGATTTCTGGATTATTCAGTGGTAAGCCATCCAGAATCGCTGGATTATGAACCGTGATGAGCCATTGTTGTTTTTTCTCAAGCCTGACAGTCCACGAACACAAAGCCGTCATAAGCCTTTGTGCAAGACGAGGATTGAGCGCCTGATCCAGATTGTCAACAGCAAGGCAGGAAGGTGATTTGGGATGGAGCGCAAGCACAGCGGCAAAAAGGATGTAGAGTGCTCCTTCGCTGGCATCATATCCGGTCAATTTATTTCGCCTTTTGGCCATAAATCGGTCTTCAAACTTAATTACCTGAGGAGACCGTGCCGCTGACGGAGATAGTGGAAGCCCAATTGAAGGACCTGCGGAAAAATCACTGGCCCAATCAAGCAGGTCACGGACTTCGTCAAGAACCTCAAGCAAAAGGTTCTTTTTTTTTGCAGCCGACAGTATCTCTGTGATTGTTTCAGGTAACCGCCCACCCGCCAATCCTACAGGCAGTTGCGATTGTTGATCTTGAACAAGACTTCGTAAGGTCGGTGTGTTGGGGCAATGAATACGATATCCTCGAAGCTCGTCCATAAGAGTTAATGCCGCATCCCCAGGTTCCAGATTTACAACCCCAAGTGCGGCTAAACCTTGTTCTTGATTGCGCTTACCGTGTGTTTTAACTCCACGAGTTACGACCTTTTTGCCTTCAGCGCCGTTAAGTCTCTCGGTTTTAAATCGCCAGGCTGGCTCAGGATCTGAAATCGGATTCCAGAGATTTACTTCATAACGTGCTCCTTCATTTGAGGTGGCACCAAATGTGAGATGAGGTACTTTATCTTTCGTGGGGAAAGCCGCTTTGTAGAGTTTTGGCACCCCAGGTCGGACCCCACGCCGTAACAGAGCTTCGTCATCTACTCGACCTGATGCCGCAGCACCAAGTACTCCCAATCCCTCTAGCAAATTGCTTTTTCCGCTCCCGTTTGCACCGATGAAAACATTGATTTGGCCAAGTTCCAATTCAAGCTTTACCAGCGACTTAAAGCGTTCGATTTTCAGGGTTCGAATCATATTTGAGGTTTGGTTCAGAGTCTTTTCATGCAAAATAAAGTGATACCGCGCTTTTGGCCAGCGTGTAGAACCGGTGCCAGTCAAACTTGCCGGAGCGCACATCGTGCAGGCTTTGCCACACTTTTTCGCGCAATTTGGCGCTGTCACGCCGGAAGAGAAAATCACGCGCATAGGGCCGGGCGACTTCAAGGAAGTTAAATTCCGGGTTCATCTGGATGCTGATGCCTTCGAGCGTCATCAACGCCCGCATAATGAAGGTAAACGCCGTCGGAGTGGTAAATGGGTATTTGTAAATGATTTCGCCAAGTTCGTAGGTCAAATCCTTAAAGCGAACTTCCGAAAGCTTGATGTCAACCTTGCGTTTGAAAAGATCCACCACAATCGGACGAAATTCATCAAGGTTGACTTCTGGCGAGAGAAATTCGAGGCTGATCAGGTCGTTGACGATGCCGTCGAAGTCCCGGTCAAGAATGTGAAAAAACGCGCTCACCATCTGGCTCTGGAGTTTGGGTGTAATCCGACCAACCATCCCGAAATCAAAAAATGCCAGCCGGCCATCGCGCATCACCAGAATATTGCCCGGATGCGGATCGGCGTGGAAGAAGCCGTCTTCAAGAAGTTGTTTAAAATAGGCCCGGTGCATGACCTCGTTGACTTGCCGGGCATTGATCCCAGCCGCAGCCAGTGATTTGGTGTCAGTCACTCGAATACCCTGGATAAATTCCATGGTCAAGACCTGGGACGTTGAATATTCCCAGTAAATAATCGGGACGTGAACTTCGGGCCAGGATGCAAAATTTTTCTTAAATCGCTCGGCATTGCGGCCTTCCATTCGGTAATCCATTTCTTCATGGATCACCCGTTCAAATTCATCAATCATCCCGAGCCAGTCAGCGCCTTTGAAAAATTGAGGGTATCGGAGCAGAAACCGGCCAATCCGGCGCAAAATGGCCAGATCCAGGGTAATCAGAGTTTCCAAATGTGGGCGTTGGACTTTGACGACGACTTCTTTGCCGTTTTGCAGTCGGGCACGATACACCTGACCCAGACTGGCCGCTGCAATCGGGTCGGGTTCAAAACGGGCAAAGACCTGCTGGGGTGGGCGACCTAATTCGCGTTCGATGATGGCGTAGGCTTCGCGGTTTGGAAATGGAGGGACTCGGTTTTGCAATTTGGCCAGTTCATCTACATAAGCGACCGGAAGCAGGTCGGCTCGTGTTCCCAGTGCCTGTCCAATTTTGATAAAGGTTGGCCCGAGTTTGATAAGTCGTTCGCGAAGTCGGGCGGCTTGCCGACGCATTCGCTGTTCGGTGTTTTCATTCTGGCCGCGTTTTCGCAGCCAGCCACGCAGATCGAAATACAAATACAACCCAAACCCAGCCAAAACCCAGATCACATAGACGAGTCGGAAGCCATACTCCAGTCGGGACGGCGCCTCCGTCTTGGGTCGAACGGCAGGAAGGGACGCCTGTGTGGCAAGGACCTGAATTTCACTCCTTGAGGGCAAAACAGTTGACATGATGTGTATTCCTTTGAATGCTTGGAGGACTCACCACTATATCAAAAAACAAAATAAGCACAAAAGCACGACCACGAAAAGGGTGCTGATCCTGATACCTGATACAAAGTGTTTGGTGCTCAGTTTTGAAAACCCTGAACCCTGGAAGGATGACTGAATGACAAGGTGACAAGATGACAAGGTGGCAGGATGACAAGATGATTTTTCCTATCCGTCATCGCTCATGACTCATCGCTTCCGAAAATCCTGAACTCTAAACCCTGGTTTTCAAACCCTGAACCTATGGCGAAACAATCCAAAAAAAAGACGGAACTGACAGTCAAAGAGGCTACAACATCGGCGCAACCTCAAAAAACGACCCAATCTTGGGCAACTGGTTTTCAGACCTGGCTCCGGTCATATCAAGCAGAGCTTGGTATTGCCCTTGGCCTCCTGGTTTGCATCGCCATTGTTTATAGCAATGTGGTCACGTTTGGGTTTGTTGATTTTGATGACCTTCAGTTTGTGACTTCAAATGCTGAGATCAAAAAGGGATTTACCCTAGAAACAATCAAGTGGGCATTTACCACCACCTATGCTTCAAACTACTGGATGCCCGTGTCGTGGTTTTCACATATCCTGGACTGGTCGTTATTCGGATCAAAGGCTGGTGGTCACCATCTGACCAATGTGTTGTTTCATGTCGCCAATACATTGTTGTTATTTGGGTTATTGCGATATCTCACCGGGCAGGCATGGCTGAGCGGAGTGGTGGCGTTTTTCTTTGCGGTTCACCCCATGCAGGTTGAACCAGTCGCCTGGATAGCGGCGCGCAAGGACCTGATTTGTACATTTTTTGGATTTCTGACTCTATGGGCCTATGTCTGGTTTGCCCAACCCAGGCGAAACTGGCTTGCCTATGGGCTGACCTTGATGTGTTTTATGCTCTCGCTGATGGCCAAGCCGTTGGGGATTGTCGTACCGCCGGTTTTAATCTTACTTGATATCTGGCCGCTCAATCGCTTACCGGAACCGTTCAGTTTCTCCTGGGTGACTTTGAAAGAACACCTGCTGCCACTGATCCTTGAGAAAATTCCGTTTGGGTTGTTTGCCCTGGCCATTGTGTTTTTCACCCGAGCCAGTGGAAAAATCGCTGGCGGCTCGGAACTTCAGATTCGAAGACCTTCAACCACATTGATTTGGGATGGGTTCAGTGGGTATGTCTACTACATCAAAAAGCTGTTTTTACCAACCAATCTGGCCATTTTTTATGATGTTCCGTTAACGCCGTTTTGGCTTGGTCTGCTGTGTCTGGCGGTACTGGTCTGTCTCTCTGGATGGGTGGTGTTACTGAGTCGTCATGAGCGGGCGGTGCTGGTCGGCTGGCTCTGGTTTGGTGCCACTCTGTTGCCAATGGTGGGGTTTGCCAATCTGAATACTCCTCGATCTGATCGGTATGCCTACTTTTCATTTATTGGGTTGTTCTTGATTGTGGTTTGGGGAGGGCACGTGTGGCTTCAATCAAACCAGGCTCACAGAAAAATGCTGCAACTGGCTTTAGGGTTTTTCATGGTGGCCTGTATTGGGTTGTCCTGGGCACAAACCCAGGTTTGGAAAAACAACCTGACCTTGTTTCAGCACGCGGTTGGTTGCGGAGTCAGTAACTTTGTCACGGAGTCAAATTTAGGGGTGGAGTATCTCAAAAATAATCGGCTTGAGGAAGCTGAAAAACACCTCAAGGAAGCCCATCGGATGGATCCGACTTTTGTCACAACGCTCTCTGCATTGGGAAGAATTTATGAGCAACGGGGAAATCACGCTGAAGCGATCAAATATTACGAACAAGCACTCCGGAAAAGGCCCGAGATGCCTGATCTGTTATTCAACTATGGCAATGCACTGGTAAACCTCAATCGAGGGAATGAGGCTTTTGAATACCTTCAGGATGTACTGAAGTCTGATCCAAAACACGCCAAAACCTATTGTGCCTTGGGTACCTACTACTTCAACAAGAAAATGTACCCGGAAGCCACTCAGCATTACTCCAAAGCCATTGACCTTCAGCCTGATTTCTTTGAAGCCCGTCTCAACCTGGCCAATGTGTTGACCTCAAATAAAGACCCCAACGCCGCGATTGTCCATTTGAACTATGCCCTTAGGCTCCATCCAGAATCAGCCATCGGATTTCAAATCTTGGGAAATGCGTTAAGTGCGGCCAATCGTCCCAAAGACGCGATTGATGCCTATCAAAAATCACTCTATCGCGATCCGAATCAGGCTGATGTTCATTATCGCCTGGCTATTTTGCTCAATTCGAACGGAAAACAACCTGACGCGATTGGCCACCTGCAAACCGCCCTGAAGTTGAAACCAGGGTTAACCGATGCCCAGAATCTGCTCAATTCACTCCAAACAAAGTCAGGCTGAAGACTGGGGCTGAGGGCTCAGGGCTGAAGACTTCGGGCTAAAGAAATTGGTTTTATTTCATCCCTCATCCTTCATCCCTCATCCCTTCCCTTGCTCCGAGCTTGCGAGTCTTCATCCCTGAGCCCCAAGCCCGATGTCTTCAGCCCTGGTTTTGAATCACAAAAGAAAAAGCCACCGGTTGCCCGGTGGCTTTTTCTTTGAAGCAAATTGGTTGCGGGGGCGGGATTTGAACCCGCGACCTTTGGGTTATGCGTACCACTACAGCTTTCGCTGCCTGAAAATCAGTTTGTGGTCTGGACTTTCTCTTCACCCTCGGTTGATACCGTTCGGGTGCCTGCCATCTTAACTAATGTCGAATATATCATTTAAAACTGAGAACTTTTCAACCACTGAGGGAATTGACGGCATCCACGAGGATGCGCATTCCCAGAGCTTTCGGGCCTCATTTTCTGAATAAATGATCTGGGTTCCAGTCGCTCCAGGTTCATTGTTTTCAGGGGTGAGGTGGCCGGTTGCACCACAGAAACCTGTGATGTGTTCGAGCAACCGTTGTGTACTGGCACGATTGATGTCGGGAAGCTGAATTCCAATCGAGTTGGAATCGTGTACAAACCCGCAATCACTCAGAATCACCGCAAGTCCAATCGGATGTGACAAAAAGCGAACCTTATCGGTAATCGTTTTTTGGTTTGCCCGATGAAACCAATCGTGGATGACTCTCAGTCGGCCTTCCTGCACAAAAGAGAAGCTTGTTTGATCTGCTTGCTGATTTCGAAGAATCTGAACCGGCAAGCCAAACAATCGTCTCACTTCGGAAGCTTTCCACTCAGCCAGGTCAGTTTGTGCCAGACTGTGAACCACGGTAAACGTAGCGCGCAGTTTATGTGGAAGATCCGTTCGGCGCGATGTCGCACCAGCCAGGAGCATTCCGATCACAAATGACCGCTTATATGAAACAGTTATCAAATGATCAATGTCCTTCATCAATGTGTCGGACCTCTTCGAACATCAGTGACAGTCTCTACACCTTCCCAAAAACAAACTTCATTTTTGGGCTTGGCTCGGGATTACCCCACCAGTGGCTTCCCCGAATTTGACAGGTCAACATATGTGAGTTACCCCACATACCGCCCAATGCAAGAACATCTCCCATATCACAGGCAACGACGGTGGTTGTTGTCTGTAAGTGCCAGCTTTGAATTGGTTTGTAGTTAAGTCAAGGCTGACGGGAAGGGTTTTGCGTCTTGAGCCCAACGAGCTACCAGGCTGCTCCACCCCGCGTCACTGGAAACGTCGGATTGTACAGATAAACGAGTGTTTGTCAACGACTAATTTTTCCAAAAGCAAAGAAAAAGGGAGCTTGAATGATTCAAACTCCCTTAACCTTACCTAAACATTCAGTTTAAAGGTTTATCGGATTTTGCTTGGGGCACGAAATTGACCAATGCCGCTTCCCAGGCCATTGGGTGTGCCGACCAGTGTCCAGGTCGTGCCACTCAACAGTTTGCCTTGAATTCGGTTGTTGGTCGTGTCGCTGACCACCAGGAATTCGCCGCCGGTCAGTGACCCAGCCGTGAACACGCTGATGGTGACGCCTTCCGGTGCTCGCACTTTGCCCAGCGTTGTGCCGCTTAAGCACAATGCCGTAGCCGTGCCAGAAGTACCTCCAGCAAATCGGATGACGCGGTTGTTGCCAGTATCGGCGACATACAGGTTGTTGGCTGAATCAACCGCCAGTCCCTGTGGTGCCCGGACACCTGTCAACCCTGAACTCAAACCAGCCAGGACCGTGCCCGTGTTGGCGTTGGTTCTGGTATTGGCGTTGGTAACTTTCAGAATGCGGTTGTTGAGGGTGTCGGCGATAAACAGATTGAAGTTGCTGTCAACTGCCAATCCGTTCGGGGTTCGCACCCGACCGGAGGTCGTTCCACTGGCTGCCAGCAACACACCCGTTCCTGGTGTACCGTCGTTGAAGCGCAGTACCCGGTTGTTGCCACCATCGGCCACATACAGGTTGCCGGCTGAATCCAGCGCCAGACCCCGTGGTCCGCTCACCTGATTCAATCCGGTGCCACTGGTGGCGAAGTTGAACCAGGTGGCACCACTGTTGGTTGACCATTGAATGCGGTTGTTGCCCGTGTCGGCCACATAAATCCGCACACCGTCAAGGCTTGCGGTGACCGCTTCCGGCGTTAGGAATTGACCATTTCCTGTTCCGGAAACCCCGGTTCCGATCACCGTCCAGGTCGTTCCGTTGAACTTCTGAACCCGGTTGTTGGTCGTGTCGGCCACATACAGGGTGGCTGAACCGCTGGCGCAGGATGCTACCACGTCAACAATCATTTGGTCTGAACTTGTGCTACAGGGTGAATTTGAGACAGTCCATTGTAATAGATAGGTTCCAGCCCCCCCAGCCGGTGTAAAGGTAGCATTAAATCCAGTCACAATGCTGAACTGACTACTTGAGGTTGAAGGACCTGACACAACTGACCACATTCCACTACCACTTGTTGGATTGGTTGCAGATAGCCCTACTGGAACCCCTGCACATGTTTGCCGATCTGGACCGGCATTCGCCGTACTCGGGGGCGCAACATAGTTTAGGGCAATAACATCGCTAGTTGGTACACATGGGGACTGTGAAATTGTCCATTGCAATGTATATTGACCAGAAGCGGTTGGCGTGAACGTTGAGGTTGGTGATGTCGGGTTGCTAAACTGTGAAAGTGAAGTGTTTGGTCCAACAAGGACTGTCCAGGCTCCCGTACCTGGTGATGGGGAATTGGCGCCTAAAGTGGTGGTTGTTGGGAAACATAAAGTCTGATTGGATCCAGCTTCAGCCGTTGGTGGCCCAGCATTAACTGTGACTACAACATCATCCGTTACTGACCCAACACATGGTGAATTAGTAACTGTCCACCGCAAGGTATACGTTCCAGTTGTTGTTGGAGTAAAAACAGCATTTGACACAGTTGTATTACTAAACTGTGATGTTGATGTGTTGGGGCCATTAAAGACTGACCAAACACCTGTACCTGACGTTTGCGAAGCATTAAGCGCGGCAGCCCCCCCAGTGCAAATAGTCTGATCAAGCCCAGCATTTGCACCTGCTGGTGGTTGGTTGACGGTCACCACAGCATTACCAATACCTGAAATTGTACAATTGTTGGCATCAGTCCCAGATACCAGGTATGTCGTTGATGTTGTGGGTGATACAGAAAAATTAAATGTTGGCCCGGAGCCGTTTTGCGTACCACCACCGTTGCTGATCGTCACCGTGTATGGACTGGTTCCACCACTCACTGTGACCGAAACGTTGGTGCTGTTGCCGGAACAAATCGTCGTTGTTCCGCTTACTGTGCCACTTATCGTTGGGCAACCGCCAGAGCACGACGAGCAGGCTGGTGTGGCAATCGAAACCGTATCCACACGCCAGTTCGGGTTGGTGTTGGCTACTGATGCATCCCAACCACCCCGCCACCGCAGTTGGATGGATTGACCATTCAGACTGGCTGGCAATGTTGCGGTTGTGGTGACATAACCGGTCTGTGCTCCGGTCCAGGCTTGCCGGGTTGACAGTGGGTTGCCTGATGAGTTTAAGGCCCCAGTATAGCCACCTTGATCAAATGTTGCTCCAAGGGTGACAGCATCCGTCCAGGTTGAGCCGGCATTCGTGCTAATTTCAAGCACCCCGCCGTCCCAGGGGCTTTCAAAGTTCCAGGCGTGACGGAAGCTCAGCGTGACCCCTGTGCTGCCAGCCGGAAGCGCAATGGATGGTGAAATCAGCGCATTGGACGCAACAGTGGTAATGCCGTTGGTAAAGGTGGTGTTTGCCGCTGTATCCGGGTTGGTCGTCGTGCTCGCCCAGCTTCCAACCGATCCAGAGAGAACGGATGTGGTCCAACCTGATGGCAGCGCCGGCGCTGTCACACCATCAAAATTCTGACTGAAGATGGTATTGAGTGCACCGCCACCAAGCACAAATTGATAAGTGACGGTTGTGGTATAGGTTCCGTCAGTGACATCAAAGGTTGCGGTGATGGTGTCTCCACAGTTTCCATTCGCTGTGAAGGTAAATGACCGACTAACAGCGCCGCCGCCACTGGTCAATTGCCCATAGTTTTGGGCGGCGCTCGGCAGGGTGACCCCGCCAGTGGAACGCAATGTCGCTGTGGTATTCGCGCCGGTATTGGCACTCCCCACGTTTTGCAAGGAAAAGGAAACTGTCACGGTTTCACCTGGGTCAATTGCGGTTGTGGCTGGGCTTCCACAATTCCCGTTCGTGATGCTAGAGCCAGCCGCAATGACGGATGGTGAAGGAACCGCATTATCAGTAATTTCAGCGGTCCAGATTTCTTCGCGTCCGCCGCTTCGGCGATCCGTCCAGCTTGGAAAGAACTTTCCGGCAAACCCTGAGAGTCCATTGTAATCGCCAAACTGATTGCCGGAATCAGCCCCACTGATTGTCTCATCGGTGACAGCGGTTGTAACTTTGACCGGGACTTCCCAGGTGACGCCATCGTCATAAGAAGCCTGATACCAGACGTTAACGGTTCTCCGGGTAGAGTCTCCGACCGTGTCATAATAAATCACCCCAAGCGCGCCGCTGGTTTCGTCAACCACCATCCAGGGGTTGTGCTGGTCATTCAACCCGGCCTGATTGTTGATCATGGCTTTGGCTGACCAGCTCGTCCCACCATTGGTTGACCGTGAAAACCAGATTCGAGTTTTGCGTGGTGATGACGCATTTGAGCCAGGTTCGGATCCTGAGGCATCCAGGTCGGCCCAAATCGCATACACATTGTTTTTGACCGCCGTCCGATAGGCGCCAGCCGTGACATAAATCAACACCCGCCGGTTGTTAAATGACGGAACCCCAATATCAAAGCTGTCAAAGGTGGTTGCAATTTGAATCGGGGAACCATAGGAACTTCCACCATTGGTGGATTTCACCAGGTAAATACCTCGACTGCCCGTATCTGGCCAGAAGCCAAAAACGTCGCCAAACGCATTGGTTTTGACATCTGACCCAATGCCAGTGCCGGTTGTTTCACTCCCGCTAACCTGAATTGGGCTGCTCCAACTGCTGAGGCGGCGGCTCATATACACCGGCGCCCCGTTGTGCCAGATGGCATAAATATTGTCTTTAAAGGAAGAACTGCTGCTGTGGTCAACCCACACCATTTGCTTATCCACATTGGTTTGGGTTCCGCTAAAGGTTCCATCTTGAGTCCAGGTCACTCCGTTGTTGGTCGAAACGTAACTTCGACCTCGGAGCGTGCCCCCGGAAATTCCGAGCGTGGTTGACCAGGCACGACCATCCGATGTCCAATCCACAGTTGGGTCAGAATGGAACGAATCGCCTGAAAACAGGCTGAGGTTGGTTCGTCCCCAGGTTGACCCGCTATTGGTTGAGTAATACTGGCTTTGCATCCCGCTTCCGCCGATATTATTTGAGGCAGAAATAATTTTGGATGGATCCCAGTAGTTAATTCGGATATCGGATTCACTCTGAGGAACCGATTGAGACCCAGAAACTCGTTTGTCTGTCCCAATGACTGGAACTCGAACTTCATCCGACGGAGCGACCGGCGGCTCTGGCGTGCCAGGTTGCAGATCAGGATGGGTTACCATCCACTCGTAAATTTCCTTCAGAACAAAGGGATACCCTTTCGTTGGGTCATTTGGCTTCCGAACATAATCTGGCCGGGCTTTGCGCCAAAACACGCGTAACCAGGCTGGTACACGAATGGTGTCGGTCGCTTCATCAGGAGTTAGAAGAGAAAAATCCTGGTTGGCTCGAATGAGAGCTTCGAGGGCACTTCCTTTTGGTGCCCGGGCATTGATCAACTGTTTCTCCACTGATGGCCAGATAGAACCCTGCGATTGGTTGGTTGATTCTGGTTGACCTGGAAGCGAAACCGAAGCCGTGGGTTTTTGTCTTGGGGATTGTGGGTGCGAAGCGGTGGTATTCCCAACTGGATTTACCAGGATTGCTCCACAAATGGCGGCAATGAGCAGCACGACATAGACCGTGCGTCGGGTACAATGATACATGGGCAATTTCCTCTTTGGATCGAGCAAGGCAGACCTTGAAGCAGGCCCGCCGCAAAAGCGTTGGATTTGATTGTTATAAAAAGCAGAGACGCTTTAACGCAAAATGCACTTATGGACTGGTCTCGTGCCAGCTTGATTTTGGTGAGCGTGGGTATTTTGATTTGGCACAGAGGGGGTGTTTTCTTGTGAGGGTTCGAAAGATGAACGCCTGAACAAGGTAAGTTCACAATGACTGAAGTGGGCATCGGAAAAAGTTGAGATGTGTTGGCTTTGGATGAAAGGCAGGAAGGAAGCCCCTGGACCAAAAGAAAGTGCAAAGTGTAGCAGTCTGATATTGAATGGATCAAGTCAAAATGCAGAAGTTCAGGTTTTATTAGGATTTAACCAGATCTGTGGGCGCTGGGAGAGTCGTGGTTGGTCGGATGTGATTTTCAATCAGTCTGATTATTCCCTGATCGAAATTTGTCTCATCGGACAATCCCGTGCTATAAGGGGTGGCCAGTCCAAAAAACGCCTGGTTCCGTCACTTTCATCCCAGTTCATAATGAGAAGACGCATGAAACTTCGTCACATCTGTTCGATGAGCATTCTGATTTTTTTTCTGGTTGTTCAGGCTGCCTGCCTGGATTTTGAGGAGAAAATTGATGAGGGAGTCGTCATCTCAGACAAGGTCGAGGTCATTAGCTCAACGGCATTGATTCACACCCGGTTAGGGCAGGTGAAAAAGGGGGATCGGCTCGACATTACTGACCGCATCACCGCCAATGGCATTGATTACGTCAAAATCCGGTTTCAAAATCAGCAGGGCCGCAACCAATACGGCTGGATTGAAAGCCGGCATATCGTGAGCCAGAAAATCCTGGCCCGGTGTCAGGAATTGCTTCAGAAAGAAGGGGAAAACCTGCCCACTCAAATCCAGGGAAAACTGAAAGTCCAATCCAATCTTCGTCTTTCGGCAAAACGGGATGCTGAAGTTGTGGTGTTGCTCCGCAGTGAAACCGCTTTTGATGTCATCAAACATGCGCGGGTTGAGGAAAAACTGGTGAAGTCAAATTCAGATGAAACTCCGGACCAGCCTGATGATGAAGAAACAGACACCAGACTGGTTGACTGGTATCTGGTTCGATTTCCAAAAGAATCTATCTTCCCAGGTGGATGGGTTTATGGCCCGGCCATGGAATTGATTGCGCCTGAACCATTGCCGAGTCTGGTTGGTTCTGGGCGACGTGTGACGGGATGTGTGCCGATTGGCAGCACTAAGGATAAAGAAGGCGTGCTGCAGACTAACTACATTGTTTTGGACAAGAGCACCTTCAACCGTGACAACTCAATTGACTTTGATCGGATTTACATCGTCGAATGGGATCCAAAGCGAGAGGAATACACCAGCATCTATCGCGAATCAGACGTCCGCGGGACCTATCCGATTGTGTATCAGGTCGGAGATGGCCGAACTGAATTCACTGTTTCTTTGCTCGATAAGCAAAACCGGCCCGTGCGGACAAAATATGAAATTCGACGTGATATGAGCAGCGGATTTTTACAGGTGAAGAAAGTTGGCGGTGCTTAAAGGCCAACGTGTAGAGAGAACAAACTGAGGTCCCGGTCTTGTGGTGTACTGGAAATCTATTGAAATAAGTGATTTATGCGTGTAAAAGCCAACTTTCAACTTTTGATTTTTCCTGATGTACAAAGATATTCACACCTCGGGTTTCCGCCACTGTTTTCGCAATCATGTTTATTCTGGCTTTGTCCGCACAAACACCAAGCCGAAATTCCGACCCTAAATGCTCGGCCAGATAAAACCCGATTTTGAATCTGGTTGATGAATCTATGTTCCCGATACTGCCAGTCAAATCAATCAAAACATGGCAGTTCTTTCTTTTTTGGGATTCTTGTTTGATTACCTGCACCAGTTGAAACATTGTTTTTTCATCAACAAATCCAGAATATTTGATTTCCAGGAACTTCGGCCATTCAATCATTTCAACCGTTTCGTCTTCCATCGGATCCACCTGGTATCATTAAAATTTGCATCTCCAAGAAAAAACATTGAAAACATTAAGGGAACACGACTGCTTTTCTATTCTGCCTGGTGTTTGCTCCCATGGCGTTGCATCCAGAGTTCAAAGACGGCGGGTAGCACTGAAAGAATAATAATCGCAATGATGACCAGCGAGAAGTTTTTCTTCACAAAGGGAACATTGCCAAAGAAATAACCGGCATAGAGCAACAGGCCAATCCACAACAGACCGCCGACGATGTTGTACACCAGAAATCGTGCATAGGTCATGCTGCCAATCCCCGCGACAAACGGGGCAAAGGTGCGAATAATCGGGATAAAGCGCGCTATAATAATTGTCTTGCCTCCATATTTTTCATAAAACCGGTGGGTTCGTTCAAGGTGAGCTTTGTTGAACAATCGTGAGTGCTCCTGGCGAAAAACCTTGGGGCCAATCTGGTGACCGATCCCATAGTTCACGGTATCGCCCAAAATTGCGCCGACACTGAGCAGTACAAACAGAAAATTCACATCCAGCACCTGGCTGGAGGCAGCCAGTGCCCCAACTGCAAATAAAAGCGAATCGCCAGGCAAAAATGGCGTGACCACCAGGCCCGTTTCCAGAAAAATAATCAAAAACAAAATGCCATAGGTCCAAAATCCATACTGGCTTACCAGTTCGTCCAGGTGCTTGTTTAAGTGTAAAATCAGATCAATCAACGAATAGAGGAATTCCATAAGCGTAATGACGTGTCCTGACTAAGGGGCGGGGATAAAAGCCGCGCATTCTAGCACTCTCTGGCGAGAAAGAAAGTCTGACTTTCGACTCAAAAGGAAGGATCGAGCAATCAGGCAGGCTTGATTTTCAGAAAATGAACTCCGAATTTTTCAGTAAAAGCAGGTGAATTATGCCAAAGGAAAAGGTCCAACTGATTGAAATCAATGGAAATGAATCTTCACTGCCAGATCGTGAGCGACCAGTCAAAGATGCCCGTGAGGGGCGACTCATGCCTGAAAAAATGTCTTCAGGGAAAGAATTGATGGAGCTGTTATCGCAACATCGAGGCGAGCGGCATATTGTGGCGATTCAAAATTTTCCCGACCCGGATGCCATTGCCTCCGCCCTGGCTCATCAGATGCTTTCGGCTGAATTTGGAATCACCGTTGATATTGTCTATGACGGATTTATCAGTCATCAGGAAAACCTGGCGCTGGTGCAGTTGCTGCATATTGAATTGCTGGATTATGACGAAAACCTGGATCTGGGACAGTACCAGGCCAGCGTTTTTGTTGATAACCAGGGCACCACCACTGGCCTGACTGGAAAACTCAAGGAAGCCGGGGTGAAACCGCTCGTCATTGTGGATCACCACGAGCGCCAGGGAATTATCGAAGCCCCCTTTACCGATTTACGCAAAGTCGGCGCCACGGCCACGATTTACACTGAATATCTCAAGGACTCACCCATCGCGTTTGAAAAATCAAATCCGCAGCACGTTCGTCTGGCCACAGCGCTGATGCACGCGGTTCGAAGCGAAACCAATGGGATGATCCGTGCCTGGGACGCTGATTTTCTGGCTGCTGGCTACCTTTCCAATTTTGTTGATCAATCCCTGTTGAGTGCCATCTTGAACGTGAAGCGATCCAAACGTGTGATTGATGTCATTAAAGCCGCGCTCGAAAGCCGAATTGTGCGTGATAATTACAGCATTGCCGGGGTTGGGTATGTACGCTATGAAGACCGTGACGCCATCCCGCAAGCCGCTGATTTTCTCCTGACAGAAGAAAATATCCACACCGCCGTGGTGTATGGAATTATCACCAAGGAAGGTGAACGCGAGGTCATCATTGGCAGTTTGCGCACCACCAAAGTGACCTTGAATCCAGACACATTTCTGAAATCAGCTTTGGGAAAAGATAATCAGGGAAATTTTTATGGGGGTGGAAAATACGAAGCCGGCGGATTTGAAATCCCAATTGGTTTTCTGTCGGGAACCTATGACGAAGAGTTTATGCGTGCCAAGTGGAAAATTTATGACTCAATGGTCAAGCGCAAACTCTTTGAAAAGATTGGGGTTGAAAACGTCCAACCGAATACCCACCGCAGTTCAGTCCAGGAAAGGCAGAATGAAGAATGAAGAATGTGGGTAGTGATAGGTGGTTAGTGGTTAGTGATTAGTTCTTGGAATGTATTGAATTCTAACCACTAACCACTAACCACTAAATTTTGTACTCACTGCTGGGCTCGTTCGATTTCAAGAGTGAGTTGCGACGCCAGATTCACAGTTGGGTCAAATCCTTCACGAGCTGCCGCGGCCAGCTCGCCTTGCCGGTTTAAAATGATCAGGCTGGGCAGCACCCGTAAGCCCAGCTTTTTAAAGAGCAGGTCTCCGTTGGGATCTCGCAAAACTGGAACCCGCAAATTACTGGCTCCAATGGCGGTTTGAAGTTCGGCATCCGAAACAAATGTTCCATCTTTAGGGCGATTGCTGTTGGTTAACACCACATAGACGTTGATTTTCGGATGTTTGTCCGCCACGCGCTGAATCTGGGCGAGTGATTCCCGCATCAATGGTAACCCTTTGCATCCAAACAGGATGACCGTGATTTTTCCTTGCACGTCATTGCTGTTTACCGTTTGCCCATCAAGGGTTTGAAGCGAAAATTCAACTGGTTGCTGATTGCCTTGTGAAAAGTCGCTGGCCAGCGTGGTCAGGGAAAATCCCAGGCCAATCACGATGACAAGCAAAAAGCTGGTCAGAGAATTCAGCCGGTTGTGTTGAGTGCGCTTTGAAAAAGTCATGGTTTCACCTGAAATGGGCAAAGTGTAGGTTGTTCATCCAATTGATGCGAATGCGAAGCGGAACGTTGGGAAACTACCTTGGATGAAGAATGTGGTTAGTGGTTAGGGAGCGTTAAAAAACAACTTCCCGTTTTGGTTTGGGGGCAGGTATTTGGATTGAGCATCCCTGTTAGGCTGCCGTTCACATAGCCGGTGGTTGCGAGGTTTTGGGAGCTACCACCGGGAAACGATTGTCTCCCCGGTCCATCCCTCCCCGCTTCGCCCGCGCCCCGCAGGGCGCGGGCGAAGCGGGGAGGGATAGGGGATAGCCCGTGGATCCGGTGGTAGGCCCAAAGCGGCCAACCGACCGGCTATCCGAACGGCAACGCTTCGCGGTGCAAAACCAAAACCTGGATGTGACAGAACGCCTGCGCCCCCAGGGATTTATTTTTTAACGCTCCGTAACCACTTTGTCTTTTCTTCATTCCTTACTCATTGATACCGCCTTCAGTCAGTTGTCGTGGATCAAGCAACCGGTCGAGGTGTTCTGGGGTCAGGTCGGTCATTTCGGCGGCGACTTCTTTGACCTTGCGGTTTTGGGCATAGGATTGTTTGGCGATTTTGGCGCCAAGTTCATAGCCGATAACCGGGTTCAGTGCGGTTACCATAATCGGGTTGCGATCAACCAGGTCTCCGATATGGCTTTCATTGACAGTGAATCCAGCAATGGCCCGGTCAGCCAGCAGTCGGCTGACGTTGGCAAGTAATGTCACGCTTTGCAACAGGTTATAAGCAATCACCGGCAACATGACATTCAACTGGAAGTTTCCTGACTGAGCCCCCATTGTGATGGTGACATCATTGCCAATCACCTGGGCACAGACCATGGCGACGGCTTCGGGAATCACGGGGTTGACCTTGCCAGGCATAATGCTGCTGCCGGGTTGGAGCGCCGGCAGGGCAATTTCGGCCAGTCCAGCTTGTGGACCACTATTCATCCAGCGCAAATCGTTGGCAATTTTGGTGAGGCTGGCCGCGACGGTTTTGAGCTGGCCGCTGAGTTCGCAGGCGGCATCCTGGCTGCTGAGCGATTCAAAATAGTTTGGACTGGTAACAAACGGCAACCCAGTCATTTCAGAAAGTTTGGCGGCAAATCGAGCCCCAAATTCCGGATGGGCATTGATGCCGGTTCCGACGGCGGTTCCACCTTGAGCAAGTTTCGCCAGTCGGGGAAGGGCAGCTTCAACCCGCTCGATGCCATAGGCGATCTGGGTGCTCCAGCCGGAAAGTTCCTGGCTGAGCCGGATCGGCATGGCATCCATCAGATGGGTGCGGCCAGTTGTGACCACGTGATCAACCTGGGCGGCTTTTTCATCGAGTGTTTGCTTGAGGTGACGAAGTGATGGAAGAAGTGCTTCAGCCACTTCCAGATAGGCACTGACGTGAATGGCGGTTGGAATCGTGTCGTTGCTGCTCTGGCCCATATTGATGTGATCGTTGGGGTGGACTTTGCGTCCAAGTCGCTGGGTGGCGAGCGTGGCGATCACTTCGTTGGTGTTCATGTTGGTGCTGGTTCCAGAGCCGGTCTGAAAAATGTCGAGCGGAAAATGTTCGTCGTGTTGACCGTCGGTGACTTCCTGAGAAGCGCTCCGAATAGCTTCGGTCATATCGGCTTCCATCAGCCCCAGGCCCAGATTGACCTCCGCAGCGGCGCCTTTGATCATTCCCAGAGCGCGGATAAAGGCACGTGGAAAGCGGAGTCCGCTAATTGGAAAGTTCTCAACTGCCCGTTGGGTTTGAGCGCCATAAAGGGCAGTTGCCGGAACGCGCATCTCACCCATGCTGTCTTTTTCAATGCGATAATCCTGTTCGGCCACGAGTTGAAATCTCCTTTGTTTCGAAAAATCACTGCGAGTTGTATGAGGAAAGAATGAGAAAAGTGCGCGCCATTCTGGTCAAGAACCCTTGAAGGCGTCAATGGTTCTTTGTATTGAGACGCCAAACACGGGCTGGTGATTTTCTTGAGAAGCATTTTCGGGAATCAGCACTGCGTGATCCAGATCAATGTCAGTATGGCAACTTTTGATACAGGCTGCCTTGAACTGTAAAAATCCATCACTGACAACCATGCTGAAAAGTGGTATAAGATGACTACCTTCTCACTGAGTTCCCCGAAATCACCGTTTTTGTTCGCTGTTGAGGAGACACGCATGAATACCTGTCCACAATGCGGTTCGACATTTTCCGATGACAAGAAATTCTGTAATCGTGACGGTCAACGGCTGGTCGCGCTTGTCCCAACACTGGCGGCACCTGCCCCGGCGCCGGTTTCACTTAATAAACAAGAGGCGGCAACCCTGGTTGACTCACCCCAAGCAGCGGATCCAATGATTGGAAAGGTTTTAGCCGGGCGCTACCGGATTTTGTCGCTGATTGGGAAGGGGGGAATGGGAGCGGTCTATCGTGGCGAACACCTCAAACTAGGGCGCCCCAGTGCGATCAAGGTGATTTTGCCTGCCTCCGCTCAGGATGAAACAACGCTGACCCGCTTTCAACGCGAAGCGGAAACCTCCAGCAAGATCAATCACCCAAACGCCGTCAGTATTTTTGATTATGGGGAAACTGAAGACGGAATGGTCTTTCTGGCCATGGAACTGATTGAAGGCCAGCAGTTAAAGAGTATTCTGAAGCGTGAAGCCCCATTTTCTCTGGAACGAACGTTGCACATCGCGCGCCAGGTTGGTCAGGCACTGGGTGCCGCCCATGCCCTGAATGTAGTCCATCGGGATCTCAAGCCGGAAAACATCATGCTTGGCCCAGGTGATACGGTCAAAGTGGTGGATTTTGGAATTGCCAAGTCATTGCTGGTTGATCCGAAACATCAGTCGGTCACGCGCACCGGGTTTATTGTTGGAACGCCGCAGTACATGTCGCCAGAACAGGTGATGGGCGAGTCGCTTGATCCGCGTTCGGATGTCTACAGCCTGGGCCTGGTCATTTATGAAATGTTGACCGGTGCCTTGCCCTTTGAAGGTGAATCAGCCCAGGCGCAAATGGTGAATCGCCTGGCAAATCCTCCGCAACCGATGAGCCGGGTCCGGCCTGGACTCAATATTCCGGCTGCGGTTGAAGCTGCGGTGATGCGGGCGCTTCATTACGAACGTGAGTACCGGTATCCACGGGTCACTGATTTTATTGCGACACTCGAACACTCCATTCACATGGAAACCCAAAACATCGGTCAGCGAAAAACTGACCCTGCCGGCCTTGAAGCCACCCGGCCAGTGGTTTCGTTTCAAGCCAATATGGCTGGTGGTCAACCTGGTTATGTTTCACCACCGCCAGTGGCCCCGCCCGGCAGTCCCAGTGGCGGGTACTCCTCTTCACCAAACAGAACGCTTCCGGATACTGAACAGTATCCTCCGCCAGTGTTGGCTCAGGGGATTCAGGCCGGCATGGGGGGATATCAGCCACCGCCTCAAGGGCATCCTGGTATGGGAGGCTACGTGCCGCCCGGCGCCGGGTATGGTCAGTTGCCCCAACCTGGACCTGAATATTCCACGCCACCTCATTCGATACCACCCTATGCACCTGGCGGTGCCGCAATGACCCAGCGGAAAAAGTCTTCAAAAACGCTGATTTGGGTTTCAGTTGGGGTGCTGGTGATCGTGTTGACGATTGGAGGCGGTGGGATTGCCATTTATCAATACAATGAATATGTCAAAGAGCAAAAACGCATTGCGGTGGAAAAAGAGCGGCTCCGCGTCGAAGCCGAAACCGCCCGTAAAATAAAAGATTCCATTGACCAGTCACGCAAGTTGCGCGAACAGGGCAAATTTGAAGATGCCTTAAAAGAAATGGATGCGGTGCTGAAATTAAAGAGTGATTCGTCAGCCGCACTGATTGAAAAAGCCGAATCATTATTTGCGCAAAGCAAACGAGTTGAATGCAAAGAAATCGTGGACCGGGTGATAAAACAAGACCCCGATTTTGCACCGGCCCATCAGTTTTTGGGGTTGTTTTACTTCCAGGATGGAAAAAAAGATAAAGCACTGGAAGAACAAAAGAAAACGCTGCAATTGGATCCTGACCCGGAATATGCCTCACTTGCCCATGACATGCTCGCCTTTTTGTATTGGGAGCAATATTTAAACGACAAAACCACCAATGTAGGGAAGTTACAGGATGCTGAGACGGAAGCTCTTGCTGCGGCTGATGTTGCCCCACGACCAAGCCTTGAAATCAGCCCACGCAAAACGTTGATCAAAGTGTATTATGAGCGCCGAAACAATGATCAGGTGCGTGACCAAGCCAATAAACTGATTACCAACTCCAAAGCAAAGAACCGTGACCAGGCATATGGTCATAATTACCTGGGGTTATTACACTTCAACGCGGGAAACTACTCACAGGCGGCCAATGAATTTTCAACCGCGGCCACGCTTGATCCAGAAGAAAAACTCTATCGAGACAATTTGGAAACCGCCCGCAACAAAGAAGCGGAAACGTTTTTCCCAGGGTGGAACAATTCCGGGAGTGGATATTGATCCGGGTTCCGGGCCGAAACCAAGGGATGAGGGATGAGGGATGAGGGATGAGGGATGAAAAAAATCCCCTGTCACCTTGTCACCCTGTCACCTTGTCATCCTGTCACCTTGTTACCTTGTCATTCAGTCATCCCCCGCTTGACAGTCCCCTCATTGCGCCGAATAATCGCGCCTTTTCCATTCCAACTCTCAATTTGAACGAAGTGGTGTGCCGCACAGAAGCGACTCGATATCGGTTCAGCACCCAACTTATTCACAAAAGGTGAACCTCTTGGATACACAAACTGCCTTACTTACCACGGATTTACCTGGGATTCCGCTTTTCCGGCGTGGAAAAGTACGGGATGTCTACGATTTGGGCGATACATTGTTGATTGTGGCGACTGACCGGATTTCAGCCTTTGATTGTGTGATGCCAAACGGCATTCCTGGAAAAGGATGTGTGTTGACCGCGTTGTCACGTTTCTGGTTTGAGCAAATGAAAGACCTGGTGCCCAATCACGTGCTGACCAGCTCGGTTTCCGACTACCCGGCGCGACTCCAGCCGTTTGCCGATCAGCTCGAAGGGCGCTCCATGCTGGTGCGCAAGACCGATTGTTTCCCAGTCGAGTGTGTGGCACGTGGGTATCTGGCTGGATCAGGGTGGAAAGATTACCTGAAAACCGGAAGCGTCTGTGGGATTGAACTTCCATCTGGCCTGGTTGAGTCAGCCCAACTGCCGGAGCCGATTTTCACACCCGCTACCAAAGCTGAGACCGGGCACGATGAAAATATCAGCGAATCCCGAATGGCTGAGATTGTGGGTGCTGAAACCACTGCCCAGTTAAAAAATCTGACATTGACACTCTATCGGCGCGCGGCTCAGTATGCTCACGAACGCGGTATCATTTTGTGTGATACAAAGTTTGAGTTTGGCCTTCTCAATGACCAGATTATCTGGATTGATGAGGCGCTGACACCTGATTCTTCACGCTTCTGGCCGGCTGACGAATACATGCCAGGGCAGTCACAGCGGTCGTTTGACAAACAATTTGTGCGTGATTACCTGGAAACCCTTGACTGGAACAAACAACCACCAGCCCCAGCCTTACCTGATCAGATTGTTGCTGCCACGCAGGCACGTTATCTCGAAGCCTATGAACGGCTAACCGGGAAACAGTTGTTTTTAGTTGATAAGTCAGTAGTCAGTCGTCAGTAGTTGATAAGTCAGTCGTCAGTAGTCAGTAGACAAAACCCGGATCGTTGAATCCGTGGGAATTCTTGAAAAGAATTGTTCCTAAATGACGCAAATAGAATAAAATACACTTGACAGGCAATTCAAAATCCCAACACTCGACTACTGACTACTGACTACTGACTACTGACTACTGACTACTTATTCAACCGCAAGCGGTGCCATGAAAGGGCTTGTGCGCAGCCTGTCAACAACGGCGGGTGTGATTGTCGGGCTGATGCTCGCACTGGTTTTTTACCGCGAAGCCGCGCATTTCTTTCAGATGATTGGCTTTTCTGAAGTCACGGCACTCTGGTTGGGGATGATTTCTCCCATGGTGCTTGCCCTGGCTGCAAGCGCCGCGCTTTCCTATTCATTACGGGAAGTGTTGAAAAAATTGGGGTTAACCGTGCTTGATCGAGTTGGTGGCGGTGCGCTTGGTTTGGCGCGGGCCGTGTTGTTTTGGTCGTTGATTTATTTGGCATTTACCGCCTTTCCAATTCGGTTACAATTTATCGAAGGCGCCCAAACTGGACCAATTTTAAAAGCCGGCGCTCAGGTACTGGCTTTTCTCTCGTCACAGGATGTGGAAAAACGTTTTGATCAGGGAGTTGCTGAACTCCGCAAACTCAAAGCCGGGCTTTCTTCATCGTCCCCTAAAGACAAAACCCCTCAACCTGATTCGAAAGAGCGACGATGAAAACATCGAGCTGAAAAAGCCAGGGCTGAGGGCTTGGGGCTGAGGGCTGAAGACTTCGGGCTGAAAAATTGGTTTTATTTCATCCCTCATCCCTTCAATTGCTCCGAGCTTGCGAGTCTTCAGCCCTCAGCCCTGGCTTTTTCAGCCCGACTTCTTCAGCCCAGAGGTTTTCCCTATGTGGGGTCAGCTTGGCATTGCCACCTTACAAATACTCATCACCTTGAGCACGATTCTGGCCTTCCATTACTGGAGGAAGAGCTTTGGGCTTGGTCCGTTGTATATTGCATTGGGTGGTTTGGAATTATTTGTGACGTTTGTCACCGCCCTGTGGATCAAGATTGATTTACCAAATGAATTGGTCTTTGTGACCGGGTCAACCAGTTTTTTTGTGGTTGGGTTTACAGCGTTGCTTCTGGTGTATTTGTGCGAAGGCACATTGCAGGCGCGCAACCTGATTTTTTCACTCATTGGATTGCAGGCGTGTCATATTCTCTGGCGGTTACTGGTTCTGGCCCAGCTTCTGGCAAGTGGCGGCGGGGGGCTTGGCGGAGCAATTCCAACTGCTCTCTTCAGCCCGGATTTTCGGCTCAATGCGGCTTCGGCTGTGGCTCGGATTGTCACCCTGTTTATCTTTGTCATCTTTTATCAGTGGCTTTCAAACCGGTTTTCAAGCTGGCCCATGGTTGTGAAAATTTTTGCCAGCCTGCTCACCTCACTGGTCCTGGACGACCTGATTTTTTTCACCTTGGGAATGATCGAATCACCACAGTTCGTGTCAAACCTGCTCGGAAGTGTTTTGAGCCGTCCGTTCAGTGTCATTTTAATCAGTCCCGTGCTGGCATTTTATTTACAGCTTCCGCAGGTGTCCTATCGAACCACTGAAGACATTCGGGATCCAATGGATATCCTGCAGAGCAATGCGCTTTTGCAGGCATCACTGGCCGAATCAGAGAAGCGATATGAAAACCTGTTTGAGAATGCCAATGAACTGATTCTGGTCGTTGAACCAGTGACGGGTTGTATTCTGGATGCCAATCGCCATACTTTTGAGGAGCTTTCCTACAGCCGCGACGAACTTCTCACCCGAACCGTGTTTGATTTGTATCCAGCGGAAGATCATCCGGCCATCAAAAAACGGTTAAATCCGCTTCCCGCCCACGAACACTATGCTGACTCAATGGACGCCGTGGTGTTATGCAAAGACCGAAGCCATCGTTCGGTTGCCATTCGGGTCTATGATGCCACGCTGGTGGGAAAGCCGGTACTGGTCTTTTTGATGCGGGATATTACCGAGCGCCAGCAGGCCCTCGAAGGATTGCGACAGGCAAACCGCCTCAAAGATGAATTTCTCCAAAACATCTCGCACGAACTCCGAACACCACTCTGCGCCATTGTTGGCTGGAGCGATTTAATTGCTTCGGGTGTGTTGACCACTGAGCAACAAACCACCGGAAATGAACAGATTCGGTCTTCTTCTGAGCAATTGCTGCAATTGATCAATGATTTGCTGGATGTGGCCCACATGGAACGGGGCATTATGAATCTGGACATTGAACTGGCGGAAATTAACGAGCCGGTTCAAAAAGCCTTTGAGATTTTTGAATTTGCGGCCAAAAACAAAGGCATCACGTTTACCCTTAATTTAGAGCCGAATCTCCCACTGCTTCAGCAGGACGTGGTCCGGATTCAACAGGTTGTGACCAATCTGCTCTCAAATGCCATCAAGTTTACTCCTGACGGCGGTCAGGTAACGGTCTCGGTTCAATCCATTGGGCGCGAAATTGAAATCAGCGTCGCTGATACCGGTGTCGGTATTTCACCATCTGCCTTACCCTATATTTTTGAAGGATTTCGACAAGGTGATGGGTCGGCCACCCGTCGTTTTGGTGGGACAGGTGTTGGACTGGCACTGGTCAAATCGCTGATTGAGCTGCATGGTGGTTCTATTTCAGTCGAAAGCGAAGTCAAACACGGAAGCACCTTCCGGGTTCGGTTGCCGATCCCACCTCAACCAGTCTCTGGGAGGCGACGGATTACTGGCAATTTCCCGTCTTTGGATGAGCGATCTTCAGCTCCGCCGGATGGAGCCCAGGTATTGATTATTGATCATGACCGGGCTTTGCTTGACCTGGCTGGCGCCATGGTGCGCAGTGCCGGGTACAAGGTCGTTTTGGCAACAACCCTCGAATCCGCCAAAGCCAAGCTCAAAGATGTCTGGCCAACGGTTGTTTTGATAGAGGTGTCATCAGTAATGGAGAGTGAATCACTTCTGGCCTCATTGCATTCGATTTGGGTTTTACAATCAGCTAAAGTCATTGCGATGACCACGTCAACCAATCTTCAGGACAAAGAGACTTTTTTGAAACAAGGCTTTGCTGAATACTTGTCAAAACCATTCAAAAAAGACCAGTTGGTTGCGGTGGTTCGATATTTTTTCACGGCTGAGCCGTAACTTTTGATTTTTTTAACTCCCCCGCGATTCATGGAAATGTAACCTCCACCGGTTAGGCTATAAGCGCCAGGATAAGGAAACAGAGTCCAATCTGGACAAGAGGGACAGGGCGACAGGGAGAAAAAGCAAATGGTCGCATTCTCCCGCTCTCAATCGGAACTCATTCAAACCGACAACCCCCGTGAATTGTCTCCTTGTCTCCCATCTCCGGGTCCAGATCAGATGTTGTCCTCTTATCCTGGCGCTTATGGCCGGTTAGGCTGACAGGTTTGAATTCAAAGGCATGGGTGCACTGTGTCTTGCAAACCAAAAAAGAATGAGAAATTTGGGTTCAGCATCAAGCGCGACTGAATTTTCAGTGACAGTGAGCTTACAGGTTCGCTACTCTCCCAGCTTGATTCGCTCATATCCGCAGGAAAGGAAATTGTATGGATGGAACAGCACTGGTTTTATGTGAAGGTGCTTTTGGAACCCCGGCTGGGAAAACCGCGCACGGATTGATTCGATTTACAGAGCGCTACCAGATTCTGGGTATTCTCGATAGCCAGCAGGCGGGAAAAGATTCAGGTGACGTCCTGGATGGAAAACCGAATGGCATTCCGATTTTTGCTTCGTTACAAGAAGCAGTTGAAACTTTGGGCACACCGCCCAAATACCTGGTGGTCGGGCAATCTTCACCGACCGGAGGACTTTTGCCCGGCGGGCGAAATATTATTCGGCAGGCGATTAATCTCGGTATGAACATTGACAGCGGGTTGCGTCAGTTTTTGACCGAAGACGCTGACTTGCCTGGGCTGGCTCAGTTGCGCGGCATTAGCATCCGGGACGTCCGGAAGCCCAAAGATCCACGCCAGTTACACCTCTATTCAGGAAAGATCAGCCAGGTTGATTGTGTCAAGATTGCCGTGCTCGGGACTGATTCGCTGGTTGGAAAGCGAACCACGGCCATCAATCTTCGCCAGGGACTCCGCCATGTGGGGCTCAAGACATTTCTGGTCGGTACGGGACAAACGTCATGGCTGCAGGGAATGAAATATTGTGTGATTACTGACACCATGATGAGCCACTATCTGACAGGCGAAATTGAAGATACCGTCTATCAGGCGTACGTGAACGAACAACCGGATGTGATTTTGCTCGAAGGGCAGGGAAGTCTCACTGATCCGCTTCGACCCGGAGGGCTCGAACTCCTCTGTGCCGCCCGTCCAGATGCAATCATTGTTCAGCACGCCCCGAAACGAAAATTTCACACCCAGGCGCTCAACCAGGCCTTGATTCCGCTCAAAGATGAAATCAAGGTGATTGAATTGCTCACCCAAAAACCCGTCATCGCCATCACTTTAAATCACGAAGGGATGACGGATGACGAAATTCAGAGTTTGATTGGGGAGTATGAAATTGAGTACCGGGTGCCAACTCTGGATGTGCTCAAAGAAGGTCCCGCCCGACTGGTCAGCACGGTTCTGCATCGCTTTCCAGAACTGGTTGAAACAATTCACAAAAAGCGAGGGGAGGCACACGACGATGAGTCGTCACCGATTAACCGAGGAACAAGTCCTTTTATCACTGGTAAATTCCCCGCTGTGGGAACGGCAGAATAACGAACTCCGGCGCCAATTCATCTTTCCCAGCTTTCGCGAAGCAATGGATTTTGTCAATCAGGTGGCTGAACTGGCCGAGGCGGCGGACCATCATCCAGACATCATCATCAATTGGAACAAAGTCACCCTGTCCTTGACCACGCACGACCGGGGTGGTCTAACGGCCCTGGATTTTGATCTGGCTCACCAGATTGACGTCATTCAACCGTAACCAGTTACGGATGGGAGCGTGGGCATCCTGCCCGTTTGCGGTTCTATTCCAACCGACGGCGGGCGAGACGCCCGCGCTCCCAGACGGTGGTGTGACTCTTTTGTTCTTTACAATTGTTGAATTTGCTCCACGACGTGTTCCACTACTTTTTCCACAGGTGGAGAGAGCCCAACCCCAGGGCTGAAATTGACGGCTTCAATTCCAAAGACCAGCAGTTGTTGCGGGAGTATTCCCAGAACCCGGGCCAGTTCAATGGCTTCGGCGACGCTCACGGTGTGAGTGGAACATTGAAAATATTGCCTTGAAATCACTTCGCGATGGACATCCAGACGATGAACTGTACCGGGAGGCGCTCCGGATGAAACAGCGTCAACCAGAATCACACCTTCAGCTTGCTGGAAATAATCAAGCAAGGCGGCACCGTCCGAAGTAAATTCAATGACGGTGAACTGGTTGAGAGGCAGAGCTTTCAGCCTGCGAGCAATAACCAGCCCAACCGCGTCGTCACTGCGAAAATCATTCCCGACGCCAATGATGAACTTCATAATGAAGGATGAAGAAACCATTTAGTGGTTAGTGATTAGTGATTAGTGGTTAGAAATCAATACTTTCGAAGAAGAATCAGGCACCAGTCACCACGCACCAGGAACCAAGGGCGTCCTTTCACATGCAGGTTTTTTGATTTCATCCCGGAGGGAATGACCAGGTTCCCAGGGCTCGAAGACTCGCTCTGGGCTACGAGCCGGCGTGGGAGTTTCTGGACTGAGAACCAAAAACGGCTTCAACTCTTAGCTGGCACCACTAACCACTAACCACTAACCACTAACCACTAACCACTTTCTTCATGCTCAATTCTTCATTCAACTTCGCTCTATTTCCAGCTTTAGGAAATGCGTTGCGCAGGAAATGCACGGGTCATAGTTGCGGATTGCCTGCTCGCATTGCCAGGTGAGGTCTTTGGTTGGCAGGGTCAGGTTTCGGGAGATATACACTTTCAAATCCTGCTCGATGGATTTTTGGTTCTGTGAGGTCGGCGGGATGATTCGAGCGTCGGTGATAAGTCCTTCCTCATCAACTGAATAGCGGTGATACAGGATGCCGCGCGGGGCTTCGGTACAACCATGTCCGGTGCCCGCCACCGGGTGAACTTCGACTGATGGACGATCTGGGAGTTCATAGTTGTCAATGATCCGGATGGCTTCATCGTAGGCATAGAGAAGTTCAACCCCACGGATCACAATGCTCAAAAACGGATTCAGGCAGGGGACTGGGAGACCCACTTCGCGGGCGGCTTCTTGAGCGAGTGGCGACAGGCGATCAAAATTGAGGCTAAAGCGAGCCTGGGGACCGACACAGTAGGCGCCCCGTTCGCGCAACCGGCAGTGGAGCGCGTTTGAGTGCGCGACGTGTTCTTCAACAAAATGGGTATGAAAGTCCTGGACGGCACTATCAAGCCCGGCGGTTGAAACCAGTCGGCCTTCATTAAATGGGTATTCATCCGGATGGCGAAGTGCCACAAATTCATAGTCTTTCTCAAAATCCGGGATAGGGAGCTGTTTTAACCACCCAACAGTCTTCAGTGTTTCATCACGTCCAATCAGCAGTTTTTCCCGAAGTTCGCGAAGTTCCCGTTTCGATGGAACCTTATAAAAGCCGCCGACTTTGACATTGATCGGATGAATTTCCCGTCCGCCAACCAGCCTGACGATGTCATTGCCCCACTTTTTGATCTGCAACCCGCGTTGCACAATTTCCGGGTGGTCTTTGGCCATCTGAATGGCGTCTTCGTACCCCAGAAAATCAGGCGCGTGGAGCATAAACATATGCAGGGCATGGCTTTCGATCCATTCACCACAATAAATCAGGCGACGCAGTGCCCGGAGTTGCCCGGTTACTTTGATTCCAAAGGCATCCTCGATGGCGTGAATGGCGCTCATCTGATAGGCAATCGGGCAAATACCGCAAATGCGGGCGGTAATGTCGGGTGCTTCCTGATAGCCACGTCCACGCAGAAACGCTTCAAAAAAGCGAGGTGGTTCAAAAATCTTGAACTGGATGTCAGTGACCTGGTCGCCCGCAATTTTGACAAACAGGGCGCCTTCGCCCTCAACTCGTGCCAGATAATCAACCTTGATTGTCTTTTTCATCATAAACTTCGCTCTCCTTGCGGAAGGGCTCTGCAAAGGCATTAAAGGTCCGGAACACACGTGAGACTTCGCCTGACTTCATCCCGAGTTGAACCAGATGTGTCCCCAGCGAAGCTGTATTTGGGGTTTCCATCGGACCAAAGCAGCCATAACACCCACGATGATATGACGGGCAAATGGCCCCACAGCCGGCATGGGTGACGGGACCCAAACAGGGCGTTCCATGCGCCACCGATACACACACATTTCCATTGAGTTTGCATTCAACACAGACGCTGTGGTGTGGAATGACCGGTTTGCGGTCATTGACGAAGGCGCTGATGACTTCGACGAGCTGATATTTGTTGATTGGACACCCTCGCAGCTCAAAATCAACCGTCACGTGGTAATCAATCGGGGTTGAGTGGCTCAAGGTACTGATGTATTCCGGAGTCGCATACACAATCGAAATAAAATCTTTGACTTTGTTGAAGTTCCGAAGTGCCTGAACCCCACCAGCCGTGGCACAGGCGCCAATCGTAACCAGTCGTCGGGAGGCACGGCGGACTTCGTGAATACGTTCGGCATCGTGTTGCGTCGTAATCGAGCCTTCGACCAGCGACAGGTCATAGGGACCTTTGACCACGGCTCGGGTCGCCTCCGGGAAATAGGCAATATCAATGGCGCCTACCACACTCAGCAATTCGTCCTCACAATCGAGCAAGCTCAACTGACACCCGTCGCACGAGGCAAATTTCCAGACCGCAAGCTTTGGTTTCTTCTTCGCTTTCATGGTGATGCCTTTCTTGGAAGCCGGGTTCCGGGTTCCGGGTTCCGGGTTCCGGGTTCCGGGTTCCGGGTTTTCAAATTTATGCCCCTTATGTCCTTTATGTCCTTATATGTCCTTTTTCCTAAACCCTGACCCCTGACCCCCATAAGCGCCAGGATAAGAAACCCTGTGTCCTTTCCGTTGGCATTGAACGACGTTCTTGTTGGGTTTGGGTCTCGTCCTGGCCGTGACCGTAGGCTTCGCACCACGGCTATTGAACAACGACCCTGCGGGCCTCAAACGCCCCTGACCCCTGACCCCTGATCTACACTTCCCGTTTCCCAAACAACCCTTGAACCTGATCAAATCGGAACACGGGTCCGTCTTTGCAGATAAAATTTGGGCCGTACTGGCAATGGCCGCAAAAGCCGACCGCACATTTCATGTTGCGCTCCATCGAAATGAAAATCCGCTCGCTGGGGAGTCCACGTCGGTTGAGTTCAAGCATGGTGAAGTGCAGCATGACTTCAGGCCCGCAAACAAAGGCTACGGTATGGTGCGGATCAAACCCGGCCCGTCGGATGAGCGTTGTCACCACACCCACGTGGCCGCGCCAGTTTCCGGCGGAACGATCCACGGTGACCAGGGCTTCGATATCAAACCGACCGCGCCAGAGTTCAAGTTCTTTGTGATAGAGAATGTCGGACGGGCTCCGCGTGCCATAGAGGACCACCACTTTCCCATATTTTTCACGATGCGCCAGAATATGATAGAGCGCCGGTCGAAGCGGGGCCAGCCCAATGCCACCCGCCACCAGCACAATGTCGCTTCCTTCCACGGTTTCGATTGGCCAGTGCGTGCCATAGGGCCCCCGAATGCCAATCACATCGCCTCGTTTCGATTGCCGCATAATGTTGGTCACAGTGCCAACGGCGCGGGTGGTATGGACGAGCATTTCCGGTTTGGAGGGATCTCCGCTGATTGAAATTGGGATTTCCCCCACCCCAAACACATACAGCATATTGAACTGGCCCGGTGCGAACCGGAATTCACGATTTCCATTGGACGCAGCCAGTTCCAGGGTGAAGGTGTCGTGTGTTTCATGTTGAACCCGTTGAATGACAAAGGGCGTCGGAATCATCGGGTCATTTTCATAGGAAATTTGTACTTTCGAAATCATTTCCCGACCCCGTAAATATCGAGCAGTTGAAGGCTGGTCGCTTCCAGGCGCTGGCTGAGTATGTAGGAAAACCGTTTCAACAATTCATACCCCAGGCTGTGATCGGCTTCACATTTGGTGCGCAGGCACTTTCCATCGAGGGCAATCGCTCTGGTGAGTTCGGTTGCTTTGGCATCAAAGTGCCAGCGATAGGGTGGAATAAGCCAGGACCATCCCAAAATCTCGCCTTCGCTGACCGTTTGAACGGTGATGGCACCTCGGTTTGGGGCAAATAACTCAACCGCAACCCTGCCGTGCCGGATCAGATAGAAACTGTTGGCTTCCTCGCCACATCGAAACAGAAATTGCCCCGGCTGAAACCGAACGTTTGAGGCGCAACCGACAAGCAATTTTAAATATTGGGGCTCGATATCCTTAAAAAAAGAATGTTCTGCCAGGTATCGTTCCAGATTTTCCATGGACGCCTCCTTTAAAGATCGGGTTAGGAAGACAGTAATGACAAGGTGACTGGGTGACAAGGTGACAAGGTGACAAGGTGACAAGGTGACAAGGTGACAAGGTGACAGGGTGACAGGGTGACAGGGTGACAGGGTGACAAGGTGACAAGCTGACAGGGTGACAGAGTGACAAGGTGACAGAGTGACAAAATAATAAATACCTTGCCATAAGTTTTCTAAGATATTGAACTTAGTAAGTGTTTGATTTTTCTCCGTGGTTTCCGTTGTTAAATGTCTGGAATGTTTCGGTAAAGGACTTACTTATTCACCCTGTCACCTTGTCATTTGTCACCTTGTCATCTGGTCATCCAGTCACCTGGTCACCTTGTCATTTGTCACCTTGTCATCCAGATTCCCGAATCGTCTGAACCTCTTTGGTGATGTCAATTCCGACTGGGCACCAGGTAATGCACCGCCCACACCCGACACAGCCCGAAGTCCCAAACTGGTCAATCCAGCTTGCCAGTTTGTGGGTCATCCACTGGCGATACCGGGACTCTGGTGATGAGCGGACCGGGCCGCCGTGGATGTAGGAAAATTCGACGGTAAAGCACGAGTCCCATCGTCGCCAGCGTTCGGCAATGTCGCCGGTCAGGTCGGTCACATCTTCCACAGTCGAGCAAAAACACGTCGGACATACCAGCGTGCAGTTGGCACAGGTCAAACACCGTTGCGCAATGGCTTCCCAGATCGGGCTTTCAGAATTTCGATAGAGCAGGTCTTTGATATTTTCGGTGTTGAGGGTTCGCCCCATTTGTGACGCTGACTGGGTCATCAGGGCGTCAACTTTGGTCGTTTCGGCTGGATCCGCTGTCTGATGTGGAATCTGGTTGAGGACTTCGATCCCGGCTTCAGTTCCGGCCTCGACCACAAAGTAATGGTGGCCAGCTTCCTGAATTTCAGTCACGGCCAGATCATACCCGGCACTGGCTTTGGGACCGGTTTGCATTGAGGTGCAAAAACAAGTTCCGCCAACCACGGTGCAATTGACTGCCACAATAAACAGGTTGTGTGATCGAGCTTGATAGCGGGAATCCGTGTACTGGCCGCTGGTAAAAACCTGCTTTTGAATCGTCAGGGCGTGGAGTTCGCACGAACGCACCCCAATGAACGCCATCGGTTGGATTTCTTCAGGTTCGGTTTCGACCTGAAATCCAGCCTCGGTTTTTCTGGCGCTCCAGAGTTTGACACGTGGTGGAAATAAAAACTTTTTCCAGGAGTGTGGGCCAACCACATAGCCAAAATGGGCGTCATCGGTGCGTTTTTTGATGCGATAGAGAGCGGCTTCCTGTTCATCAGTCCAGCCGATGGGTAAGTCCGACACACCTTCGATTTCATCATACACAATCGCTCCATCCCGTAGTGTCGGGCCAATCGTGCGATACCCTTTTTGGTGCAGAACTTCAAACAACCGCTGAAAATGAGCCCGCTCCACGACGACAGTGGGGAGGGCTGGTCGGTCAGTGTGAGTCATCGGTTTTCACGATGCGGTGGTCTGGCTTCCAATCGGCCAAATCACGGCATCGTCCTCCTGGGAAAGCTGCAAGATAAGCGAAGGTTTTTACTGATTGTCGTGTGGGGCAACAGAACTTCTGAAGTGTTGTGAAGTTCGGAAGAATGGAGGAAGAACCGGCGATTGTCGTTTGGGTGTCGCTGCAATCGAAACCGCCGGGTAATTGATATCAAAAGATAGGGTTGGAGGCAATTAGCGAGATGGTTTTTCGGGCCATCCAGTCGCTTTTTTCTTCTTTTTGTAGGTTTGGAAGAGGCTGTCAGGAATTTCTTCGTCAAATGAAACTTTGTCGAGGGTGAAGACAATGTCACCACCTTCGGCAGATCGTTGGGTGGTTTTAAAGGGAATTTTGATCCCATTCACATCTCGATAGTCTTCAAACAGAATCGTGGCTGGAATTGCAATCCGTTCGGAACTATCACTGACTTGCAGTACATCTTGACGCAGAATCAGAAACGTTTTGGCGGAGATATATTCAGTAACTGGTTCGCCGTCTTCCGGAGTCTTGACCACGATGTACACGTCTTCGTCATTTACCTTCCCAATCCCTTTGAGCGTGACGGATTTATAGAGTGTTTTCCATTTCAGTTCCGGGAACAGTTCAGCCGCCAACCGAACGGAAGTCAGCTTTTTCCCAACGTAGGTATCAGGTTCGGCAAAACTGGAGAGACCCGCGCCGGCAGTTCCGTCAAAATATTCCTCGGTGGCGCCAATGGTTTTGCCAATTGCGTGAAAGGTGGTTGATTCGGCCCACAAATTCGGTCGTTTGTGTTTGGTCACGTTCCGGGCGGTAAACCCCTGGGATTCAAAAGTGAGAGTTCCCTGAGTGATCATTGTTTGGCGCCCATTGAGATTGGCTTCTCCACCAACTGCCTCAATGACTTTGGCCATCAGTTCATCCACGGTGAGTGTTGGAATATTGGTTCCACCGCTTATTCGGACCAGCTCCAGGTCACCTTGCGGTTGTTTGAGCAACGCCCCAGTGATTTTCCCATCCGCCCCACGTCGAAAGGTCAGGTTGAAGGTTTCCGGTAACCCCTTGAGTCCAAACGAGTCTTTGGTTGGAGTTGCTTTTAAGGTGTAGGGGGATTGGCCGGGAATGGACAGCGTGACTTTGTTTTCAGCCGCGACAATGTCCACCGTGAGTCCTGATTCTTTGTGAGTGTAGCTTCCAAATGTTTCCGCCAGCATCAGGGTACTGGCTTCTTCATTGGCGCCGCTGGTTTTGCGCTTTGGAAAAGCAAAGTTGCCGTTGGGCTGTTCAAGGTAAATTTCAGACTCGCCGGGTTTGTCTTTAACAGAGCGAAACGTAGCGAAAAACCCATCTGGAGCGGGTGATTCGAGTTTGTAGCGCCGTCCGCTCAGGTTGGCGAGTGGATACGGAGGCTGTCCTGGAACGGTCAACACCAGTTTGCCATCTTTGAGGGCCACATCGAGTTCCGCACCACCCGGAAGTTCATAGCTGCCGACTTCCTGTTTCAGGTCGCCTGTTGGTTCGGACGACGCGGTGGCCGACGCTGGTTGGCCGCCACCTTCGACCAGATTTGACCAGATGGCTTCCATGGCCGTCACCCCAAGCGGCGAAGCTGAGACATTGGTCAACAGGACAAAGCCCAGTTTCTGGTCCGGCATCACGGCGACCTGAGCGTTAAAGCCATCAATATTGCCGCCATGTTCGACCACTTTGTGTCCATGCCAGTCACGCAAAAACCAGCCGAGCCCATAATTGACCGGGCCTTGAATTTTGGTTTGAAGTTTGACCAGTTCGGCAAAGCTGGCTTCTGAAACCAGCCGTTTCCCATTCCATTCACCGCCGTTCAACATCAATCTGACCCATTGCGCCATATCGCGGGCGTTTGAGTTAATCGCACCCGCCGGAGCAATGATTTTTAAGTCACGGGTCGGCAACTGACTGGTTTTCTTGACTGAGGGGACATAGATGTAACCCAGCGAATGGTCACGGGCTTTTTTCATTTCCGGGACGGAAAGCGTCGTGGCATTCATTCCCAATGGTTTGAAAATCCGCTCTTTCAAAACAGAGTCATACGGCTTGTGCTGGGCGGCTGCAACACATTCGCCAGCCACCAGAAACATCACGTTTTGATACTGAAATTTTTCGCGGAATTTGGCGCGCGGTTTGGCCGCACTGACGGCCTGGATGACTTCGTGGGAATTCAAAACCCCGGTGTACCAGAGCAAGTCCGTGCGGCTAAGTCCAGAGTTGTGGCAGAGCAGGTCGCGAATCGTAATTTTGGTGTCAGCTTCAGTGTCTTGCAATTTGAAATAGGGAATGAACTTCTTTGGGGAGTCTTCCCAGGCCATCTTGCCATCGTCAATGCTCAAGGCTGTGGCCATGGCCGTAAACGCTTTGGTTGATGAACCGATGGCAAACAATGTGTCGGGGGTCACTGGCAGTTTCTTCTCGATGTTTCGAAGCCCTAACCCCTTTAAATAAATGATTTTGTCATCTTTGACAATCGCAAGGGCCACACCTGGAATCCCGAGTTCCTTGCGCTGGTCATCTATCTTTTTCTCAATTGCTGCCAGTTGAGCCGTCAGGTCTGCACTGGTAGCAGAAGGTGTATTTTGAGGTCCGGTTGTTGGTTGATGAGCTGCCAAAATTGGCCAACAGGGAAGGAGCAAAAGTCCCAGCAAGAGGCTGCTGAGCAAACGGAACGCGCGCTGATTGAAACGGGAAATCACAGAGCAACCCTCTCTTTGAATGAAGAATGAAGAACCCATTGAGTGGTTAGTGGTTAGTGGTTAGTGGTTAGTGGCTAGTGGTTAGTGATTAGTGATGCAAATTAAGAGTTGAAAAAAGACTGGTTTTGAATCCGCGAAGCGGGTGGCATTCTTCAAGCCTCGGGTGCAATGAGCGTCAGCGAATGAAATCCGTGGCCTTCATCACCGGTCAGCGTGGCCTGGGCGACGGCTGAATTCATCGCCACCGATTTTGTTTTCCACGGATTCCGCTCCGCTCCACCCGAGGCTTTCACTCTTTCGCCCAGTTCCTGGGCTGAAATCCCAAAACCGTTTCAACTCTTAACTGGCATTAGTGGTTAGTGGTTAGAAGTCAATACCTTCCAAGAATCAAGAACTAACCACTAACCACTAACCACTAACCACTAACCACATTCTCAGTTCTTGTCAGTCACGGTCCCGGTCAGTGATTTCCCCTGGAACCTGATCATCAGGGGAAAGCGGATCAAACCGGAAGGTGATACGCGACTTGACGCCGGAAAGAGTGTTACCGTCATTTCCACGCTCAATGAGCAGGACCAGCTTACCGTTGGCAAACAGCCATTCCGCACCTTCGGCGTCTTCATAAGTCAGGGTCGGTTCACCATAGTGTTTGGTGACGATTTCAGAAAAATTATCAACCGTTTCAGCAATTTCCTGACCGTCAATACTGGCGAGGGTGAACGTGGTGCCGAGCAATGTTTGGTTCCCAGGTGCAGTTCGGAGCGTGACTTCGCACTGGTAATGGGAATTTCCAAGCGTCAGATCAGGGATTTTGGCTTTGAAGGTATCTTCGGTTGTCTCTGGTGGAGCTGCCGGTTTCCAGGGCTGAAGCACCCTGGCGCCCTTCAGTATTTGTTCTGCTTCCTGACGCAAAAAGGCGGTTTTTCCTGGGGTGCTGGCGGCAAGTTTCCCGCTGAATTGTGGCAGAAACTGGTCAAGGTAGATAAAAAGATCAATTTGATTTGACTGGTTTGGTGGTGTGGCTGGGTTTTTGGGAGCGGCTGATGGGAGCTGGCAGGCAGCTCCGGTGAAGAAACCCACCAGGCATACCAGCACAATTCTGGTAACGGCCATAAAACTTTGCGCACGACAGGCAAATGACACACCACGCATCAGAGTTGACAGTCCTTATTGTATAAGTTCGAAAGCTGAATTGATCTTGAGGAAGCGATTGAAAATGACTGGTGCAAATTACACCACTGGTTACACAGTTGAAAACGGGAAATCGAAATCAGCCTTCTTCAGTCGTTATTAGGAACCAGCCGTTCGCTTGAAAAATCAATATGTTAGGTGGCTCCTCACCTGGCGATGATGGTAGTTCCAAAAACAGAGATAAACTTGAAACCACATCTGGGTTTGATTCGTTCTAGGCGGCAACTTCAACCCTTCAAATCAAATCACAAAAATTTGGATTTACTCAGCACCTGCGATTCAGTCTGAATCAAAAACAACTGAAGACCTGTCTGAAGCAGCATTTTTACGAGGTTTCTTGAAATGAACAGCAGTACGCAGACCATGCCTTATCGCGAAGCAATTATGCTGGCCTATGAATCAATCTGGGCGCACAAATTGCGCAGTTTTCTGACCTTGCTCGGTGTGATTTTGGGCGTGATGGCGGTGGTGGCAGTGGCCTCGTTTATTGAGATGGCCAACAAATCCGTGCTGAATACCGTCACCAATGACTTTGGGGCCAATACCATTACCCTTGATAAATATGGCCTCATCACCAGCTTTGATGACTTTATTGATGCCCAAAAACGCAATAAAGACATTACTCAGGATGATTTCCGGGCACTCAAAGAAGGCGTGACGCTGGCCGAAGATATCGGGATTGTGATTAGCCAGTCAGTTGAAACGCTCCGTGTCGGATCCCAGGAACTCTACAGCGTTGCTATCAATGGCGAGACCCCGGACATGGCCAACATCATGGTCAATGGCACCACGGTGGATGAAGGCCGGTTTATCACTGACATTGATAACGACCAGCGACGCAACGTGGTGTTTATCGGCAGCAAGCTCAAAGAAACTTTCTTCCCGACGGTCAACCCAATTGGCAAAGAATTGCGGATTCTTGGCGAACCGTTTGAAATCATCGGGGTTGCCAAAGCGATTGGATCAACCTTTGGTCAGGAACGCGATAGCTACGCGGTGATTCCATTCCAAACCCATCTGAAGATGTTTGGCGCTCGTCAGTCACTCACCATTTACTTCAAAGCCCCCAGCCCTGAAAAACAGGAACCCTTACAAGATCAAATTCGCGTGATTATGCGTGCCCGCCACCACCTGATGTTTTCTGAAAAAGATAATTTCGGTTTTATCAGTGCCGATGCCCTGAACGAACTCTGGCAGAGCCTGTCGAGTTTGATTGCGGCAGTCGCTCTGGCGGTGACCTCGATTTCGCTCGTTGTCGGCGGCATCGTGATTATGAACATTATGATGGTGTCAGTAACGGAACGAACTCGGGAAATCGGGATTCGCAAATCACTTGGTGCCCGACAAAAAGATATCCTGCTCCAGTTTCTGGTTGAATCTTCAATGTTGTCAGGTTTTGGCGGGCTGGTCGGAGTGATCTTAATCGGAGCGATTCTCCTCATTGTTGCCCAGGCATTTTCACTCTCGGTTTCAATGCCGTTGTGGGCCGTCTTTTTATCACTCTTTGTTTCCCTAAGCGTTGGCATTATATTTGGTCTCTATCCTGCCTATCGAGCAGCGAGACTTGATCCAATTGTGGCCCTCCGGCAGGAGTGATGTGGCTGGTAATAAAGACTGTAAGGGCGCTGTTGCTTTGAAGTGCGCCCAATTTGAAAATCCTGAACCCTGAACCCTGAACCCTAAAATTATGCAATTCGTCGCTGTTCAAGAATGCCTCAAACAAGCCATGGCCACGGTGTCGGCCCACAAGTTCCGTTCCTTGTTGACGGTTCTCGGAGTCATTGTCGGTACCACCACCACCATCGCCGTGACCTCTATTATCAGCGGGATGAATGTTCGCGTCACTGAAATGGTCGAACGATTTGGAACCAACATTGCCTTTGTCTCAAAGTGGAATGGTGGCCCGAGTTTTGGCGACTCCAATCGTGAAGAAGAACTGCGCAAAGAGTTGACCCTCGAAGATGGACAGGCAATTAAGGCACTTCCCCACGTTGAGTCGGCAGTTGCCTGTCTGGGTGCCTGGCCAGGTGGGCCGAATGCGCCAGTCATTAAGTACCGCAACAACGAATCAAAACAATCGGTTATCCGCGGCGGGGAAGCATCGTTTTTTGATGCCCGCAGCATGGTGCTCGCCAAGGGCCGGTTGTTTGGGGAAAGCGAAGACCTGCACAGCGCCCCGGTCGCGGTCATTGGGTTTGATCTGGCCGAAGCGCTCTTCCCAGGACTGGAGCCCGTTGACAAGGAAATCACCATCAACGGCCATCTCTATCGGGTCATCGGGGTACTTGAAAAAAGTTCGGCGCGCGGGCTGTTTGGCGGCAATAACAACTGGGAGGACAATGCCGCAATTATCCCCTTGAATTCATTTAGCCGGATGTACCCACAGGAAAAAGATTATGTGATTGTGGCCAAAGCCAAATCCGGTCACCTCGATAAAATGGTGGATGAAATCACGGAAGTGCTTCGACGGCGGCGGAAAGTTCCCTTCAACGAGCCTGACAACTTCGGCATTTCAACCGCTCAGTCCAATATTGATGGCTTTAACAAAATCTCCGAAGTGTTAGGCTGGATGGTGATTCCGATTTCAGCCGTGGGCTTGCTGGTCGGAGGGATCGGCGTACTCAATATCATGCTGGTTTCCGTCACCGAACGGACCAAAGAAATTGGCATCCGACGTGCTCTTGGTGCCCGGCGATTTGACATTATTCTCCAGTTTTTGATCGAAGCCATGAGCCTGACCGGGCTGGGTGGCGTGATGGGTATTCTTGTTGGGTTGTTCATTAGCTGGTTTCTCAATACCTTTGTCCCCAGCGTACCATCTTTTGTTTCGGTCTTTTGGATTATGGTTGGGTTTCTGGTGGCGGTGAGTGTCGGGCTGATTTCCGGGTTGTGGCCAGCCATCAAAGCGGCGTATGTGGACCCGGTGGTGGCTTTGCGATATGAGTAACACCTAACGCTGTCGGCATTCTGGGGTGGATTTTGAAAAGGGTACGTCAATTGACGTACCCTTTTTTCATGCAGACAACCTTGGAATAAACACCAAGATAAGGATTTAGGCCCGAAGGGTCGCCGTACAATAGCCGTGGTGCGAAGCCCACGGTCTCGACCAGATCGAGGCCCAAGCCCTGCAAGGGCGTTGTAAAAACGGATCACAGCCTAATTTTCCGTATCTTGGCGCTTATGAGCAGCGTGAGTGGTTTTAAGGGCTGGCTTGAGTCCTTTTCGGACGATAGCCCGTGCAAACATCTCGGGCGTAGCCTCCGAATTGTCGGAAAAGTTGATTTCCTCGTCGGTGAGGGCTTCAAGCTGGTTCCAATCAGTCTGCGATTTCTTCAGGGTAAGTTTTTTCTTCATATCTAATCGTGTTACTTGAAATATAGAACTCAAGGAACTCCAAATTCCCCAGTTAGTTTGCTCTTCTATAATATGACACGACCATTTGAATTTGGTATCTCACCTTTCTGATGACTGCTATATTGTTGCCCGCCAATTTTTTCTCCTCCAACCAAACCTGCTCTGGACTTGCAATGAACAACAAACTCTCCCGCCGAAAATTTCTTGCATCGTTGTCTGCTTCAACCCTTGTTCCAGGGTTGCTTGGAACTGTGACCGATGTGGTGGCTGCTTCCCAGCAGAAAGCCCGGACGGATGAAACCGTTGTCGTCATTGGCGCTGGGGCTGCCGGGCTGGGGGCGGCACGTAAATTGAAACTTGCCGGAGTGAAAGTGATTGTGTTGGAAGCTCGCGACCGGATTGGTGGTCGTGTCTGGACAGATCGGTCACTGAAAAACCTTCCGCTGGATTTGGGCGCCTCGTGGATTCACGGAATTGAGGGCAATCCACTCACTGCGCTGGTACGCCAGTATGAGATTGAGACGGTTTCGACCGACTATGACAATGTGGCTCTGTATGATGCTCAAGGCACAGCGTTTACCGACCGTCAACAAGATCAACTTGATACACGATATTCGCGCATTATGCGTCGGGTGAGGCGTCAGGGGGAACGTGCCCAGCAACAGGGCCGACCAGATGCGTCGCTGCAAAGTGCGATTTCGGCTGCGATTGCTGAGAACTCCTGGACCGCAGAAGAAAAACTCCAGTTTGATTACCTGATCAACACCAACCTTGAACACGAATTTGCGGCTGATGCCAGTGAATTATCCTGGTTTTCCTGGGATGAAGGCGAAGAAATTGTCGGTGGCGATGTGTTGTTTCCTGGCGGCTATGGTCAGATTTTTTCACGTCTGGCTGAGGGGCTGGATATTCGGTTTGGGCAGGTGGTGCAGAAAATCGAATATTCTGAATCGCAGGTCACCGTCGTCACCCGTCAGGGGTCAATCGTGGCACAACGATTGATTGTGACCGTTCCGCTCGGAGTCCTTAAACGTGGGAGTATCCAGTTTTCACCCGCCTTGCCGGAACGGAAGCAGGCGGCGATTCAACGACTTGGAATGGGGCTCCTGAATAAAGTCTTTTTGCATTTTCCACGGGTCTTCTGGGACCGTGAAAGTGATTTGCTTGGCTATATTGGACCGCGCAAAGGCGAATGGGCTGAGTGGTATAACTTTTTTAAATTCACTGGTGAACCGGTTTTGCTTGGCTTTAATGCCGCCACCTATGCGCGTCGGCTGGAAGCGCTTTCCAATGAAGCGATTGTGGCTGATGCCATGACTGCCCTGCGGCGAATGTATGGAAACTCAATCCCGGCGCCGGATGGCTCGACGGTGACCCGCTGGGCTTCAGATCCACTGAGTTTTGGCTCATATTCATTTCTGGCGCCGGGGAGTTCGGCATCTGATCGTGACGCGCTGGCCGAACCAGTTTCCAATCGCCTCTTTTTTGCCGGTGAAGCGACGTTTCGTGATTTCCCAGCCACGGTTCACGGGGCGTTGCTTTCCGGCGAACGCGAAGCCGCACGCATCCTTTCACTCGCAAAACCGGCTGCGCGTGTTTTGTTGTCCCGGTAATGAAACGAACACAAGGTTGTTATTTCCTTTGGTTGTGGATGATCCTGGCGCTTGTGGCTGGGAATAGCTGTCAAACTGTGCCTCCTCCACCAGTTGTTTCAGCACCAGTTGACATCTGGCTCGGCGGAGACGTTCATCTGGGTCACGGGAACACAAACGTCCTGACGCCACTTACCTCAATCACTCAAAACGCAGTTGGAATTATCAACCTCGAAGGCGCCGCGGCTGAAACATCGTCACTCCGGGAAGGAATCGTGTTGCTCAATGCGCCACACCGACTGGCACTGTTGAAGGAAGCTGGCGTTGCCGTGGCTGGTGTGGCCAATAATCACGCTGGCGATGCTGGTGAGCAAAGTCTTTTGCACACGATTGAGCAGGTTCGAACGGCTGGTTTGCAGCCAGTCGGAGACATCGCCGGAGCCGCCGTGATTGAACGGCAGGGAACACGTCTTGTCGTGACGGCCCACGATTTAACCAGTGGGGTTCCTCCACGATTGGCTGAAGAACTTCGAAGTGCACGTGCCCAGGGTGATGTTTTGATCGCGACGTTTCACGTGACGGGGCCGCCTTCCTATTTGCCGTCCAAGGAGTTAAAGCAGGCCGTTGATGTTGCTCTGAGTGCTGGTGCTCAAGTGATTGCGGCTCATGGCAGTCATTTACCCGGTCCAATTGAACGGCGTGGAACGGCGGTTATTTTCTGGGGACTTGGGAATCTGGCGTTTGATTGTGACTGCACTACTGAAAAAGACGCCCTCGTGGCCAGAATCACTTTCGATCAAGGGCAAGTCATAAAAGCCCAGGTGTTTCCCATCGAAGCCGGGCTCAACGGAGCCCCCGCCCGCCCATCATCCAATCCAGCCGGAATGTTTGAGTTGCTGACCGCGATTGGAAGCACCAGATTCAAGCCAGGCACAGAAAGTGTGCTGGTCGAATAGTCCTAACCCGCCAGGGTTACTGACATTTTGCTCGATGAAGAACTTCAGGAGGAAGATCTGCTGGAATTGGACTGTCGTTCAGAAGAATTTCCGCCTTTTCAATGGCATACACTTTCAGTTCTGCTGAATGTCTGCTCATATGGCCATATCCGCGACCAGTGAAATACTGGCCGACAAAAACAACCTTGACGGTTCGGCCAAGATCTTCGTTCCCGCTTACCCGCTTGATCAGTTTTTTCTTTGTCCGAGATTCAAGCGATACATTAAATTCTACCCAAATGCTTCCTCCCGTCAGGCACTCCAAACAATAAAGTTCTGACCATTCAACTCCATATCTATAGATCCCTTGAACCCGAACCATTTGCTGATCATATAGTCTGGACTTGTGAATGAGATCACAGAGTTTGACAGTTGGAATATTTGGCCCAATTTTAATTTCTTTGGTTTGTCGGGCGTATCCTGAACTCGCAATTGCAAACACGGAAAAGACCAGGATGAGTATGGTTTTCATAGGTTGATCTTTCATTACTCCATCCAGAAGGCTCAGAAATTTAAGGGAGTCGGATGGAAATATCATACCACCAGGGTTCAGGGTTCAGGGTTCAGGGTTCAGGGTTTAGAGCAAGATACTCCAGCTTGAGCAGTACCGGCCGGTTCCCCAGCCCTCACTTGAGTGGGATCAAGTCACTTCATCGCCTCAAACCCTGAGCCCTGAACCCTGAACCCTGAACCCGATTTCATTGGGATTTTATTTTCTTCCGGGTCCCTAAGAAGTGCTTTCAGGCTGGGATATTGATTTTAAATTCACAATTTGGGTCATTTCGAAAAAAAAGATTTTTTAGGCTAAATAGATCTTTCGTCGGTTTTGTCGCGCTGGCAGTTAGTTTATTGCTTATTTATTTTCCAAATCAGTCTGAAAATGCTAGCAGTCAACTTTTACAAAACAAAGAAGATGCCAGTGTCTGGACACCAGTGAAAATTGAAAACTTTCCTGACTATCCGTCTTCAATTCGCTTTCAAAATGGCAAAACCTTTGTCACCACACTTTTTCAAGTTAAATACCTTGGACAACTGACAAGCTCAGGAAGCGCCCCATTCTTGATTCTTGCCGGGAGAGGCTGCCAGGACTGTGATGCCAATCTTGCTGTCTACCTCTACAACCCACAGTCTGGGCCGATGCAAGGTGAAGACTCGCAAGAGCGGTTTGTTCATCCCGGAGTGATTCGCGACGCCGAAACCAAACAACCAGTCCTCGAAGCCCGAATGTTTGTTGGAAACTGCCTTCCGGATGTCAAAGATGGTGTCGTGTGGTTCCTCAGGGAAAAGGATGAAAAAGGAAAGTGGAAACCGAGTGTGCTCATTGCTGAAGTGAAAAACAACGCCCTTACGGTTCGCGAATTAACAACATCGCTTCCCGACGTTAAAACGGTGTTGGCCAGTGTGAAAGACAATAAATGCATTGAAATCAAAGGAATAAATCAGGTCACTGAACTTTGAGGTCAGTGCCTTCTCACTCCCTAAACCTTTTGCGTGCAGGTTTTTGGCTTGCATCCCGACGGGTTGCGATTGAACCAACTTAGGGCAAACCTGGTGGGAATATTCGACTTGCTTGCGATGATTGGGAGTTCACCGTTTCGACCTGACACAGATCAGGCTCATCTCTGAATAACAAAAGGCAAATGAAACTTGATAAAACAGAGGGATTTCCATACCCAGGAGACCAAAAAATGACGATGACCATGGCATCAAAGGGGCGACTTGTCGCGGTACCGGCACTGATAACTCTTGGCGTGACGCTGCTCCGTCTGATCGGGGAATTGCAAAACTGGTCTCCCGCCTTCTTTAGCCGGGAACCCGGCGGCCTTGGCGCAATTGTGGGAATCATCTGGCTGGCGCCGCTTTCGGGAGTTTATTTTGCGCTCAAATTGTTGAAGCAAGGTGACGGCCCGACTACACCTCAAAGAGCGGTCGGCCATGCTGTTTTGGGCTTTGGCCTGTTTCTCGCTTTTGGGTTTGCCATGTTGTTTTTTTGGCCACCCTATCAGGCCCAGGTCATCGGCGGGGCAGTTGTAGCACTGGGCATTGTTCTGTTACAGCTTAGAGGATGGCCGGAACTTGGCCAGGTCATGCTCCTCTATGCCTTTACGGCTCGGCTGCCAGTGGTGATTGTCATGTTGTTTACCATCCTTGGCTCCTGGGGAACACACTATGATGCGTTTCCTCCGGGGTTTCCTCTGGTAAATCTTTGGGAAAGATGGCTGTGGGGCGGGCTTGTGGTGCAACTGACGCTGTGGGTGGGAAATACTGTGTTTCTTGGGGCACTGTGCGGGAGCGTGGCAGTTGCCCTGAAGCTACGTTTTGGTGGTTTTGAACCCGCGAAGCGGGTGGAAGGCTCGTAGCCCAGGGTGAGTCTTCGAGCCCTGGGACCTGCGGTGGTTCATCTCCCAGCCCACGTAGTGGGCGTCGGCTTGTGCCCGTTTATTTCGTTTTCTCACCGGCCTGATAGATTTATCCGCTTTGTGAACGTGAGAGCTTTTCATCGAGGCGATGATTGGCGTATTGTTCATCTGAATCCACGCACACCCTCAGTTGGATGTTATTGAAGTTGACCTTGTCTCGAACCAAATCAACGGAAACAAATATCCCATCCACTCACGCAGGTGGTACTGACCCGGATATTCTTACTTATGCTTGCACCTGGAACAGTTTTACAGGACCGGTATCGGATTGTGCGTCAGCTTGGTAAAGGCGGAATGGGCACGGTGTATGAAGCTCACCACACCAAACTCAAACACACAGTAGCAGTAAAAGAGACATTCTTTTTGGAAGACCACCTGACCAAAGCGTTTGAACGCGAAGCGCAGTTGCTGGCGGGACTGAGCCACCCGGCGCTGCCGAAAGTCAGTGATTACTTTAGCGAGGGAGAAGGATATTTTCTGGTGATGGAGTTTGTCCCAGGAAAGGATCTGAGTGCCTTGCTGGCGGAACGAGGCACGGCATTTCCGGTTGAACACGTTTTGTGGTGGGCGGACGAGCTGCTGGATGCGCTGGAATATCTGCATAGTCGGCAACCACCAGTGATTCATCGGGACATCAAGCCCGCAAACCTCAAACTGGCGGCGAACGGCAAGATTTTTCTGCTTGATTTTGGATTGGCGAAAGGGCTGCACACACAGATGTCACGCGTCACGGGACCAGGTGGAGCGAGTGTGCAAGCCTACACACCGGGCTACGCGCCAGTCGAGCAAATGCAAGGGTCAGGGACGGACGCCCGGAGCGATATATTTTCACTGGGGGCAACGCTGTATCACTTGATAACCGGCGCGCCGCCAGTGGATGCGCTCACTCGTGCGATGAATGTGGGCTTTGGAGATTCGGATCCGCTCCGCCCAGCGCATGTCGTCAACCTGGAGATCAATCCAGCACTTTCGATGGTGCTCCACAAAGCGCTGGCATTGAAGTCAGAGGGACGTCCAGCAACGGCAACGGAGTTTCGGCGGATACTCCGGGAAGCAACCAAAAGAAAGGAACCAGTCAGGCCAGTTGAACCTTCAATCCCTTCGGATCCAGTACCAGCAAACCCAGAAGTGATGTCGGGCGAAGCCGAAACCGTAGTCAGTACCAAACCATTTCAGGTGCCGTTACCTGAGCCGGAAGCTTTTCAAACTCGACCGATGGTTGACCAGTCAGCGCAAACAGTGGCGGATACCCTACAATCAGGGCGAACAAAAGCGGCACCCGCCATGCCTGCACCACAGCCTCCCCCAATGATGAGCCCAACGATTCCAGCGCCGCCGGTGATATCCCCAGCGGTGCCGGCGATGAACCAGGCATCTCCCAAGAACCAAAAGTGGTTGATTCTATTGGTGTTGGCGGCACTGGTGGTTGGGGTGATTGTGATTGCCTTAAATTGGAAATCGGAGTCGTTCAAAAACAGTATCGAGATGGAATTTGTCTTGATTCCAGCGGGAGAGTTTCAGATGGGGTCAACCCAGTCTGATGATGAAAAGCCAGTGCATAAAGTAAAAATCAGCGAGGGATTTTATCTTGGGAAATATGAAGTGACTCAGGCGGAGTGGGAGGGAGTGATGGGGAACAATCCGTCCAATTTTAAAGGTGACAGATTGCCGGTGGAAAATGTATCGTGGGATGAGTGCCAGAAATTCCTGGAAAAACTGAGTGCGAAAAAAGACGGCTACACCTATCGGTTGCCGAGCGAAGCGGAATGGGAATATGCGTGTCGAGCCGGGACAACAGGCGACCATGCGGGAAATTTGGATGAAATGGCGTGGTATAGCAGTAATTCAGGGAGTAAACCCCACCCGGTAGGTCAAAAGAAGCCAAACGAATGGGGATTGCACGACATGCACGGAAACGTGTGGGAGTGGTGTCAAGACTGGTATCAGGGTAGCTACAATGGAGCACCAACGGATGGGCGTGCCTGGGAGTTGGGAGCCGATAAACAGTTCCGCGTGATGCGAGGTGGTTCTTGGCACGGCAATGCTGGTTTCTGCCGGTCGGCGGACCGTAGCGGGCTTATCCCGGAGTACGTCGGCAGGAACTACGGTTTTCGGGTGGTTGCGGTGAGGGCTGTAAGTAATTAATGGAAAAGTTCAGAGTTCAAGCTTTGGCTTGCAAAAACATACGCACACAACAAACCCAGGTAAATCAATCAGATCTGGATGCCGACGCCTACTGCGTAGGCTGGGAATGGACGGTGTGGTTGTCCCCGGACTCCGCTACGCTGCATCCGGGGCTATGAGCCGGCGCCCAGTTCCTGGGCTAGAGCCGTGCATTTGGTGCCCAGCTCCGAAATTTTCCCTTCTGTAAATTTTTTGGTAAATTTGAAAATGATACATTTTCTGAACCCGCGAAGCGGGTGGAAGGCATGTAACCCAGGGTGAGTCTTCGAGCCCTGGGACCCACGGCGGTTCATCTCCCAGCCCACGCAGTGGGCGTCGGCAATTCAATATGGCTCATTCATACGTCCATTTGATTTATCACATTGTGTTCGCCACCAAAGACCGGTATCCATTGATAACCGAACCAATTCGGGACCGGCTTTTTGAATATCTTGGCGGAATGATTCGGCAAACAGGCGGTGTGTCCCTGGGAGTCGGTGGAACCAACAATCACGTTCATATTCTGGCAAAAATTCGCCAGGATAAAGCGTTGTCGGATGTGATCAAGGATTTGAAAGCCAATTCGACCAATTGGGTTCACGAAACATTTCCCACTGGTCAAAAATTCTACTGGCAGAGCGGATATGGAGCATTCACGGTGAGCGAATCACAGGTGGAAGTTGTGCGAAACTATGTGCTCAACCAGGAAAAACATCACCAGAAACGCACATTTGAGGAAGAGTTCATCCAGTTGCTCCGCATGCATGGCGTTGAATTTGATGAGCGGTATTTATGGAAGTAAGGCAGCCGACACCTGCTTCGCAGGTTAAGAAATGTTGACGGGTCTGTTCCCCGGATTCCGCTCCGCTGCATCCGGGGCTACAAGCCAGCGCCCAGTTCCTGGGCTAAAGACAAAAATGATTAACTTCAAACCGGTTTGATTCCTTGCTACTCGCTCTCAGGCTACATCGCCTGCAAAATCGTCTGCCAGCGGGTCAGGGTGTCCTGGTCACGAAGCACGATTTTGATCAGTCGCACGGAAGGCAGTTGCAGGCTGGCGAAGGTGCGAATGGCTTCGAGCATCAGTTTGGCAACGAGATCCATTGGAACTTCGCCGACGCCAGAGCCAAGCGCCGGAAAGGCAATCGAGGACTGTAATCGGGCTTCGGCACCCAACAAAGTTCGCAGGGTGCAGCGTTGCAAACAAATCGCTCCATCAATCGCCGCCACCGCGTGGGCAATCCAGGCGGCGCGGAGATTCCCGGCTTTCGTCCAGACGACTTCACCCATTGGAACTGGGGCGTGTGTTTGAGCTTCTTGTTCAATTTCGGGTCCTCCGGCGCGGTGCAGGGCGCCGGCGACACCAACTCGCATCAACATCATGGTATTGGCGGCATTGACGATGACGCCGACTTCCTGGGTTGCGATGTCGCCCACCTGAAGGACCAGCCGGATTTTTCCAACCACAGCTTCTGATGAGGTTGCCAGTGTGTAGCGCGGTATCGGTTCGGCAATCACTTTGAGCATCCGGGCCGTGGTTTCAGCCGTCTGGTAGCGGTCCTCCGGTTGATGTCTAAGCATTCGGGAAATAACTGAAAAGAAGTAGGCTTTGCTTGGGTCATCAGTTGCCGGCGGAGTGTACGGATGGCACTGAGCTTTGGCCAGTTCGACCAGATTGTGAGCTTCGACGACAAATTTGCCAGTAGCAAGGTAATGTCCGGTGGCACCCAACGAATAAATATCACTCCGTCGGTCCAGCCCACTACTCAGAGCCTGTTCGGGTGCCATAAACATGAGTGTCCCGGCAATGTTTGGCGGTTCATGTGACGTGCTGGTATCAACCGCAATTCCGAAATCGCCTAAAATCGTGGTGCCATCTCCGCTTAAGAACAGATTGGGTGGTTTGACATCCCGGTGAACGACCCCCGCCTGATGAATTGTGTGCAATCCCTGAGCCGCATCAATGACAATGCGCGTCACAACACTGGTTGGAAGCAAGCGCCCAAGACTCATCACGCGAGTGGTCAATTCCCAGAGGTCAATTCCATCCACGTACCGCAGAACCGTAAACGGCAGACCATTTTCAATTCCGGCATCAAGTACATTCACCACATACGGAGAGGCCACGCGAGCCGCCAGATGAGCTTCCTTGAACAGATTGGCTTCTGGTGAAGATTTAAAAGTTTTGATGATCAACGGCGATTTTAAAACCGGATGACTGGCCAGATAGGCGGCACCCATAGCGCCTTCGCCAAGCTGGCTATGAACCAGCAATCCGTGAAATACCTGGCCCACGGTCAGAGTTGACGGCCTTAAAACGGTGGTTTCGCCTTTTCCAAGCAGCGGTTCGGTGCTGGCAAAGACTTCGCGGCCCGCCAGTGCCCGGACCGTGTCTTCGTCCAGTCGCCCTTTGAGAATAAAAAAATCAATCCGCCGCCCCCATTTGGATGGCGACTGTTGGGGAAGCTGGGCCAGAGTATCCATATCGCCAAACCGATTGAGATCGGCTTCGTCGAGTAATCCCTGTTCCAGCGCCCGTTTAATGATGAGATCTTCCTGGCTGTCGAGTTGAGGCATAGAGAGAATGAAGAATTGAGAGTGAAGAATGAAGAATGAAGAATGAAGATTTTATCCACTGAATTTCTACATTCTCAATTCTACATTCTACATTCAACATTCAGCATTCCACTGAATTTCTACATTCTTAATTCTACATTCTTCATTCCAAAAAGGTTGACACCAATCTCTGTCAAAAGTACCGTCTTTGGAATCCTCACTGTTCTGTTTTGCTCCAATTGATCGAAAGGCCATTTCGACAGCCGGTTACCCAAACCCGGTTGATGTATTTTGTTTTCAAGGAATTTAAGCTGATGCCGCGTCAGAGATTCTCCCAACTCTGCTTTCTGTTTCTCATTGTTTGTCTTGGGATTGTTGCTTGTGATATGCCAGTGTCGGGTATTTCTCCGGCTCAGGCACGGTTCCAGCGGTATAGCCTTGAAGATGGATTGTCGCAATCCACTGTCTGGTGTGTGCTGCAGGACCAGCGCGGCTTTTTGTGGGTTGGCACCAATGACGGGCTGAACCGCTTTGATGGATATGGATTTACCATTTATCGCAACCAGGCCCGTGATCCGTTCTCGCTTGCCAATAATGACGTCATGACGCTGTGTGAAGACCGCCAGGGAATGCTCTGGATTGGAACGCACAATGGACTCTGCCGGTATGATCGCGAGCATGATCGGTTTGAGACGTTTCGTCATTCAGTTGATGACCTGCACAGCATCAGCGGGAACAATATTCGCACGCTGTATGAAGATCATGCCGGGCGGTTATGGATTGGCACATTTGATGGCGGATTGAGTCGCTTTGACCCACAAACCCGAAAGTTCGAGCGGTTTCTCCAGGATGATCCAAAAGCGGAAATTGTTGATATTGCTGAAGATCCATCAGGAAATTTGTGGCTGGGGTGCCTTGAAGACGGAATACGCGTTTTCAATCCAGCAACTCAGGAGATAACTGCCTATCGTCCGGAGCCCAAAAATCCAGCTTCGCTCAGCCACCTGAAAGTAACCACGCTGTGTGCTGACCAGGCAGGGAATATCTGGGTTGGTACCGACGGCGGTGGCGTCTGTCGTTTTGACCAGACAACAAAAAAGTTTCAGGTGTATCGGGCAAAGACCAGTGATTTAAATTCACTGAGCGTGGATCGCATTTGGACGGTGTATTCAGATCGAAAAGGACAGGTCTGGGTTGGAACGTGGGGTGGCGGGTTGTGCCGATATCTCCCTGAGAAAAATGGCTTTCTGGCCTACCAGAATCACCCGCAGAACCCTGGCAGCCTGAGCAGCAATATTGTGTGGGCCATTTATGAAGATCGGGCGGGGCTGCTTTGGGTCGGGACATTTGGTGGCGGACTGTGCTGCTTTGACCCAAATCTGCAGCGATTTGTGACTTTTTCTCATGATCCACAAAACCCCAGGTCACTTCCGTCAAACAACGTTTTTTCTTTTGCCGAAGACCGCAATCGAGGAATTTGGGTTGGGACATTTGAAGGTGGGCTTTCAAATTTTGATCCAGCGACGGGCACGGTTACGACCTATCGGCACAAAGACGGAGACCCGCGCAGCCTTCCCAACGACAATGTGTGGTCAATTTGCCCGGACTCGCAGGGAAACCTCTGGGTGGCAACCTACAACGGCGGACTTTCACGCTTTGACCTGACCAGTCGAACATTTACCAGTTTTGCCAACGACCCCAACCGCCCATCTGGTTTGCCTGGAAATGACACCCGGCTGGTGTTTTGTTCGCGGGATGGAACCGTCTGGGTTGGCGTTCGTGGGTTTGGACTTGGACGATTTGACCCGGAGCGCAATGAATGTATATCACTGGCGGCAGAGATTCCGGGACTCCCTGATTTCAAAGAAGCGCGTGTGGTGTATGAAGATCAGGCCGGCACATTCTGGCTTGGCTCAGAGATTGGGTTGCTGGCGATTGACCGAGCCCGCAAGACGTTCGAGTGGTTTTCGCATAAACCTGAAGATACGCTGAGTTTATGCAGCAACCTGGTCTGGTCGGTAACCGAAGCTCCAAACGGGTTACTCTGGATTGGTACCAAAGATGGCCTCAGTTGTTTTGACCGGGCGCAACGGGTTTTTTATTCCTTTCGTGAAACGGAAGGACTCCCAAATAATGCTGTTTACGGTATTTTGCCGGATGGTGCGGGCAACATCTGGATTAGCACCAATGTTGGACTCTCACGCCTGACGCCGAAACAGGACGCTGGTCGCTGGACTATCAGGGTGTGGAATTTCGACGTTGGTGATGGGCTGCAGAGCAATGAATTCAATATGGGCGCTTCGCTCAAAACCAGCGATGGCCAAATGCTCTTTGGGGGCGTCAATGGATTGAACCTGTTCGATCCCGCCAAAATCGTGAAGAGCGAGTACCTGCCGCCAGTGGTCATTACCGGGTTTCGAAAGTTCAACCAGCTTGTCAAACTGGACAGCGCGATTACCGAAATCAAAGACATCGAAATCAATTACAAAGACAACTTCATTTCGTTTGAGTTTGCCGGGCTCAGTTTTTCCAATCCTGGCAAAAATCAATATCTGTTTCAACTCGAAGGCTTTAACGAGGATTGGATTCCGGCTGGCGGTCAACGGGTCGCTACCTTTACCAATTTGGATGGCGGCGAATATACCTTTCGAGTCAAAGCCAGCAATCAGGATGGCGTCTGGAACGAAACCGGCGCGCAGATTCGAATTCGGGTCATCCCTCCGATTTGGAAAACCAAATGGGCCTATTTCTTCTACATTTTCGGCGGTTCGGGGCTGATTTATGGTGGTGTTCGCTATCGCCTGAAACGGTTGGAGCGTCAAAACCGCGAACTCGAACAGAAAGTTGCTGAACGAACTGCAGCCCTGGATTTGGCCAATACCGAACTGGCCCAAAAAGTTGATCAGCTTGATCTGGCCAACCAGGAAACCGAGCGCAAAAACCAGGAACTGGATCAGAAAGTCATCGAACTCAATCGCAAAAACGAGGAATTGATCGCTTCGCAGCAACGGGCGGATCGAATTTTTTCAGCCCTGGCCGAAGCGTTGCCCGGAACGGTGCTGGAAGGAAAATACCGGCTGGAGGAAAAAATTGGTTCGGGTGGGTTTGGCGCCGTGTTTCGAGCAATCCATCTGGCGTTAAATCGAACCGTTGCCGTCAAGGTTTTTCGTCCAAGTCGCGGAAATGATTCCGCCGAAGCGGTTGAACGCTTTCGGCTGGAAGGCGTGTCGGCATCGCGGGTCAATCATCCAAATGCCATTTCGGTGCTTGATTCCGGCATTTCAACCGAGGGCATTGCCTATCTGGTGATGGAACTTTTGAGCGGGCATTCGCTGGCCGCCGAATTAAAACGCAGTAAAATACTTTCAATCCAGCGCACGGCGCAAATTCTCACGCCAATTTGTGCTGCCTTAGCTGAAGCCCACCGAATTGGAATTGTTCACCGCGACATCAAACCAGACAATATTTTTCTCCACCGGGCGCCAGAAGGCGAGATTGTGAAAGTGGTTGATTTTGGAATTGCCAAACTGGTTGAGGATGATTCGAGCGGAGAGTACCAGCATCTGACCGCAACCGGAGGGATCGTTGGAACGCCGGTGTATATGTCTCCCGAACGCTGGGGAAATCGTCCGTATGACGGGCGATCTGATGTGTATAGCCTTGGAATTATGGTGTTTCAGATGCTGACTGGGAAACTCCCCTTTGTTGCGGAATCCAACAGCATGGTCAATCTGGTCATGGCCCATATGAACAAAAAACCGCCGACAATTCGGGAATTCAACCCCGCCATTCCGGAAAAAATTGAAGCGGTTGTGATGCAGACCTTAGAGAAAGATCCTGATCAGCGTCCCACTGCAAGAGAATTTGCCGAGCGCTTTGAAGCAGTTCTTGAAACCCTCATCCACCAGCAAGATGAAGCAACCCGCAAACTCGACAGTGGATTTCAGCAGATTTGGGGAATGGGCCACACGACGGCACATGAGTTTGGCCAGCGCTCAACCGCACCGGATGTTCCAAAAATCCAGACCAGTGCTTATTCGGAAGCGACACTGGCGGAAACCCAGATTGAGAATTCGATGGAGAGCCCGACGTTTGTGGAACTTTCTGGTGAACACCAAACCGTGGATGACATCAGGTATACTGGTAGCAGTGGCGATCACCCAACCGTTGTTGATGCTCAGGACCTTGTTGCATCACCTGGGGACTGTGAAACAGTTGCCGAGAAAATCGAACTTCCCAAACCTTCCGCCAAACCTTTGTTTTCCCAGGGTTCTGAAACGGTCGAAGGCCCAATTGAAGCCTTTCGGCCAAAACCAGCAAAACCTCCATCATTTGATACGGTTGAAGGTCCAGTTGAAAACTTTCGCGCCCAGCCAGTTGTACCGCAAACGTTAAAGCCCGGCCACGGCATCAAACGCGACATTCAATCGGATTCCTCTCCGGAATCTCCATCTGATTTTCCCACAATCGGTTAATGTCAGTACCACCTGTCTCAGCGGGTGCGTTTCAAAATTGGTTCATGTCAGTACCACCTGCGTTAGTGGGTGGGTTTTTAGAGCAGATCCAGGCCGACAACTGCTGAAAGGAATTTTCACCTATGCGACGCAACGGTCTCTGGTTGATTGTTACCCTGTGTCTTTGTTTGGGAATTGCGTGGTTCCCGTTTGATACTCAGGCACAGAAGAAGCAACTCATTGCCCACGAATGGGGTACGTTCACCACCCACGTCGAGCCCAATGGAACGGTCCAGGTCTGGAACCCGCTCTTTGAACGAAGCGATTTACCTGGGTTTGTTCGGATTTATCAACCCAAAAACGGTGTGTCTGGAACTGTACGAATGGAAACACCGGTGATTTACTTCTACACAGAAAAGCGGATGAATGTAACGGTAGACGTTGGGTTTCCACAGGGGAAAATTACTGAATACTATCCGGATACCAGTTTCCCCGGACAAAGCATAAGCTGGCGAAATGTCATTATTGACCCGGCCACGGAACCGGCTTTTCCCAAAGAATCGCGTGACAGTCATTACTACGCGGCACGTGAGACTGATGCGGTTCCAGTCAGGATGAAAAGGAAAAACACCGGCGAACAGCTTGAGAAATTCCTCTTTTATCGTGGTGTCGGCACCTTTGAGTTGCCACTTGGTGTGCGACTTGATGGCAATCAGCTTGTCGTAAAAAACAATGGCACCGAACCGATTCCCAAAGTTGCCGTCTTTGAAAACCGGGAAGGAAAAGTTGGATTTTCAGTCCACAATCTGGCTACAGAAGAACTTCGAATTGAGCGTCCTGCCCTTGAAGCTCAGTCACTGGAGGCATTCAAAACAGAAATCGAAGCCATTCTGGTGGCAAACGGTTTGTATGAAAAAGAAGCCAGAGCTATGGTCAAAACCTGGAACGAAGTCTGGACCGCCGACGGGCTGCGGGTGTTTTACATCATTCCCCGCCAGACAACGGACAAGATTTTGCCGCTGAAAATTAAACCAGCGCCGGCTGAGCTGGTTCGCGTCATGGTCGGGAGAGTCGAGATTCAGAATGGGACAAAGGCGGAATGAAGATTCACCAACCGCTCCGTGTCACTCCCACACAACCGACTTCTAACCAGTCCTTTTTGTCCTTTTTGTCCTTTGATTTGGGCTCAATCAACCACCTGGATGACCAAAACTGAGGAAGTCATCACTCTTTTGGGCGAAACTTAGGGAATGAAGAATGAGGTAAACCCATGTCAACAACAATAATCGAAACCATCAAAGAACAACTAACGGCTCTAACTCGACAAGAACAAATGGAAGTTTGGCAATTTCTTACAGATCAGATGAAGACCGCTGAACAACCAACTCTGCCAACCCAGCCTGAAACACATATTGAGGTAGCTGAAATCCGCCGCCAACAGCATCTGGCCTGGCTCAAAGCGAACCGTGAGCAATACGGCGGTCAATATGTGGCGCTGGATGGTGACCGACTTGTAGCGACTGGGAGAAATTTTCCTGAAGCAGCGACGGCAGCCAAACACGCCGGAGTGGAGAATGCCTTTGTGTCATTTGTTCATCCGCCGGATTACGTCGGCTACACGGGAGGCTGGTAATGGGCTATCTGGTGGAATATTTACACCTTTCTGAGTATGACGTGGGTCAGCCTGGCATCAGTCTTCCGATTACACTTAGCCTGGCAACCATATCGGTCACCACCAATGCCAAACTTGACACTGGCTCAACCGACTGTATTTTCGCCCGACAGTATGGTGAACAGTTAGGGCTGATAATTGAAGATGGCTGTCTGGTTCGCATCGGTACCGCTACTGGAATATTTACGACCTACCGCCATCCTGTCACCTTGGCGGTCTTGGGACATTGTTTTGATGTCGGAGTCTGTTTTGCCGCTGATGAATCCTTTCAGCGAAATGTACTGGGCAGGCATGGTTTTTTAGAACAGCTTGTGCTTGGCCTGGTTGATTATGAAGGCAAATTGTACCTCCGTGCCTACAATGAATAAGCCTGGGGATGAATGACCATCTGGACTCTCAGATCAAAATTGTATGGGTTGGAAAACCGACTGGCTGTATTTGCTTATTTTTGCTGAAGTTGATCGCCTGTGGCGCCGTGCCTGGCGAGACAGTGAAGCGATGGGGACTGATTTGGGCTCAGCTCCAGTCGCCTTGATCATCTCAGAATATTCGGATGGTCATTTCAGGAGTGCGATGTGCAGAGGGTTTCGAAAACGCCAGTGGAAATACACTGACAATGAACAACCAGTTTTGATCGAACCCGATGACCCAGGCATCAGTCAGGTTTTAGAAGTTCCTGGTCACAGGTTCTTTCCTGTTGGGGAGGTCAGGTTTTCTATCACCGCCGACCGCAAGTCTCTGATTTTCGAGTATGCGCTTGGCCCACGCTATGGGTGTGGGCAGGTGTTTCAAGTTCACGGCCAGGGAAAAAGAGGATACCTGCATTTGTGTGAAGATGAATTTCCTCAAATGGACATTGATCAACTCATCGCGAAAACTCAGAAACGGCTCTTTGTGAATCTTGTGAGCCACGCGGCGCTGGTGACCTCTGAGTGTTTGCAGCGGAAACAAGATAAGTCGAGCTTCGAGTTGCGATTTTTTCTTCGTTCTCCAAAGCCGGAACTCATTACCCAGGCATGGAAACGTGGTTCTCAGGAACTAGAGCCCTGCACACCTGAAGAATTTCTCGCCCTGTGTAAGGAAAGGAGCAAAGCCCAGCTTCTGTTTTGTTTTCTGGAAGAAGGGAATCTTGTGTACCTGACCTGGGCTTACAAATTGCAGGGCTTTTCGCTCGGTGGCTCGGGTGGCACGGAGGCTTACATTTGGACTCCGAACGGTTGGAAATCGGTTTCAGCTCCAGGGTGTCATCGGTGGATTTCCTGATTTGCGTGAGATTGTCTTTAAAAGATTCTGAGTTTGATGAGTCGCTTGACAATTCATCACCGCAAGCCACAATACCCGCAGGTTGACCCTGTTTTAGGGTCTTCATTCGGGGGCGTATGTGAGGGGTTATGATTCAGGCAAAATTTACTCTTGATCAATCACAGTTGGAATTTGTTGGCCAGTATCACAAGTTTGGGTTTAAAGACAAAAGCGCTCTGGTTCGTGCTGCACTGGCACATTTACAGCGCGAACTTGAACAGCAACAACTTCAAGCTTCCGCCGATCTGTATCTGGAAGTGTATGTTGAAGAGACTGATCTTCAGGAACTGACCGAATCCGCACTCACGGGGTGGCCTGAATGACAAGAATCCTTGAGCGGGGAATGGTGATTGACGTCAATTTAGATCCAACAATTGGGTCTGAAACAGGAAAAACCCGGCCTTGCATTATTGTGACGAATAATGTGTACAACCTGCGAGTGCCAGTCATTCAAGTGGTGCCAATCACAAGTTGGACTCCAAAAAAGCAGCAAATCAAGACCAATGTCGAAATCAAACCCAATTCAACCAATGGTTTGACCAATGACTCAATTGCTGATTGCTTACAAACGCGACCAGTTGATTCTCGCTTCAGATTGGTCAAAATACGTGGAAAGTTGACCCAGGCAGAAATGGCCCAGATTGATAAAGCACTCAAAATTGTGTTTGATCTGGCGTGAAAGCCAAACTGAACAAACAAACAGTCAGGATTGGGTTAATACTATGGCACGTGTAACACTCCGTCGGTATCACGAAAGTGGGGCAGCCGGTGAGCGCCAACGCCACCTCGTCGAAATACGCTTTGTCGAAACGGCATCAACCAAACCAGTTACTCAGAAGCGGGCCGGGCAAATTATCACTCGTGAATTTCCCGCATTTCATTCTATTGGTCGAACAATCGTTATCAAAACTGAAGATGGGTATTGGGCTTCACGAGCTTTGCAACCAACACCAGGATGCTCATTTCACTATATCTGGGAACATGTCTATCTGACGGAAGATCAGTAATTTGGAGCCGTAATCAAACTGCTATTCTAAACCCGCCAAAATACTCAAACTTGTTCTTGCAAACCTCGCTCTGCCAAGTCCGATATGAAAATCTCCTCAACGCCCTCATCCGTCTGCATTGAAATCCTCCCGGCTTTACACGAGCAGAAACCAATTCTTGCAAACCTGCTTGAGCTGTATATCTATGATTTCAGCGAGCTTATGGACCTGAAACTTGACGATAACGGGCGGTTTGGCTATCCGCAGCTCCCGTTATACTGGACAGAACCGCATCGGTTTCCGTTTCTGATTGCCGTTGATGGCCACTGGGCTGGATTTGTATTGGTTCACAAAGGGTCTCAAATTTCCGGCGATGAACATATCTGGGACATAGCGGAATTTTTTATTCTGCGTGGCTATCGTCGGCTTGGTATTGGAACACAGGTGGCGGCAGAGATTTGGAAAAAGTTTCCAGGAACGTGGGAAGTTCGAGTCATAGACCAAAATCAAAAGGCCACTGCGTTCTGGGGGCGTGCCATTGAGGATTTTACTGGCACAGCCGTTGACCCAACTTCTTTTGTCAAGGATGGGAAAAGCTGGCGGGTCTTTTCATTTGACTCGAAACACGCTGCTTGATAAGTACCTCGCCGAAAATTCCAAGACATTTTTAACCACGAAATACACGAAAACCACGAAAAAAATCAAACACATTCGAAATTCAATCTCTCAGTAAAGTTATGACAAGGTAACTGCCTCATCCAGAAACCAGTCACAAGAAGGAGCGCCAACCCTATGCACATCCTTGATGCAATTGGAAATACATCCATTGTTCGACTTCAGAAAATCGTTCTGCCCGATTGTGCGGAAATTCTGGTGAAACTCGAATGGGAAAACCCAACCGGCAGTATGAAAGACCGCATGGCAAACGCTGTGATTTCGCGGGCTGAAGCCGATGGACGACTCAAGCCGGGAGACACCGTGATTGAATACACCGGCGGCAGCACCGGGGCGTCGCTGGCGCTGGTGTGTGCCGCCAAAGGGTATCGTATTCAAATTGTTACTTCAGATGCGTTTAGCCCGGAGAAGCTCAATCAAATGATGGCTTTGGGAGCGGAACTCACACTTGTTCCAAGTGAAGGCGGGCTCACGACCAAAAAGCTGATTCTTGACATGATCGAAACCGCTCGTCAATTAAGCCAGGCGCCGAATACCTACTGGACTGACCAGCTCAACAATCACGACAGCATCGCGGGCTACTTCGCATTAGGCGAAGAAATCTGGAATCAAACCGAAGGAAAAGTAGATGCTTTCATTCACAGTGTTGGCACGGGGGCTTCTTCACGTGGAGTTGCCACGGTGCTGAAGCAACACAAACCAAGTGTCAAAATCGTTGTGGTTGAACCTGCCGAATCCGCAGTGCTGTCAGGTGGACAGCCAGGGCCGCACAAAATTGAAGGCGTCGGGATTGGCTACACGCCGCCGCTCTGGGAACCGTCGCTGGTGGATGAGATTATTCCGGTCAAAACCGATGACGCGAAGGAAATGACACGACGGCTTGCCCGAGAAGAAGCGCTCTTCGCTGGGACATCCTCGGGCGCCAATGTTATTGCGGCGATTCAAGTTGCCAAACAATTAGGGCCAGGCGCCACAGTCGTTACACTCATGGCTGATTCCGGTCTGAAGTACCTCAACACTGACGTGTACCGAAGGAAATAAGACAACTCAAGCTCGGTGCTGGCGGGACCAGAGTCCAACCAGCACCGTTTGCACTTTCCTCAAATGGTTGAGGTTCCCTGGCCGCGCTTTACCTCGACCAGGCTCATTTCTCAACGCAATGATGATTTTTGAGACCAGGTACGCCAACCGGAGTGTGGTTCTCTCGCCTCCTGAATCGGGTTGGCACCGTCCAACTGTGACGCATTCGGTAGCCGTTCGATTTGCATGCGGGTGCCCTGCAGAGTGTAAGTCGCAGAGAAAAGAAGGGTTCCTTCAGGGTCAAATACCTCGAAGATGCCTCTTCCTGAAAATGACTCTCCACTATCGTCAAGCATTATTGTCTCTCTAAATTTTATCGCGAACCCTGGGTTCTGGGACTCTGGGTCAATGCAAAAGGCTCCGTGTGTCAGCGCAAATTCTCCACGGCCAGTTTGATTCCACACGCCTTGGTCAGTGCCACACGGCGGGATGGCATCAACTTCATTTGAAAAGATCAGGCTCCCTTCCTTTCGGGATCTGCCCGTTATAAATGTATAGCGTTCTTTTTCCTGAAAGCCGACTTCGGCTGCGGTCAGGATGACGTTCCAGGTGCCTTCCGGCCTTTGTTTGAGATTTTCCTGGGCGAATGACTGGCTGGGAATGATGGCTATCGCCACCGCAATGGAAAAAGCCAGGAAGATACTTTTCAGATTCATAATATGTACTCCTAATGTACTGTTGGTTTGAAAATTTCGAATGCCAATGATAAAGCCTGATGCCACCATTGAAAAAATTTACCATCTCGTAGCAACAGGCAATGAACATATTGAAAAGATTGGATTTATTGGTTGTTTACTCCAAATTTGTATTCTGTTGTACCCGATCTTTTTCCTTCCTACTCAGGGGGGCTGAGTGAGTTGAGGCAGATAATATCAATTTGCAATGGAATCCTCGTATTAGAAAACAGTCAAGTAATTCAATCAAATAAACTTAGTGAACTATTGACTACTGACTACTGACTACAAACTGGTATAAGCCATCCTTCGTTTGCTTGTTTCGGTGAAGTGGAGCTTGCTTCCAAATCCGGGTTGGTGAGTGGCCACTTGCCGTGCAATGAGGCGTTCGCTTGCTGCCAGTCGCGTGTGTTGCGTCACCCAATACAGGATGATAAATTCAGCGCCTTTGGTCAGGACCAACTGACTGAGAATCATCATCTCAGCCTGTGGCAGATGATGGGTTGAGGGCGGTGAAAAAGTCTTCAAGACGCCGCTCAAGAATTTCTCAAGAATTTCTCAAGACGCGCATGAACAAGCAAATAAAGCACTTCTATGAGTTCGGCCCTTTCTCGATAGATGCCGGAAACCGCCTGCTCCTCAGAGACGGAGAACCGGTGGCGTTACAACCGAAGACCTTCGATACCCTTTTACTGCTGGTCGAACATCGCGGACAGGTGCTTGAGAAAAATGAAATCATGGACAAGGTCTGGCCTGACACGATAGTCGAAGAGTCCAATCTCACCCAAAACATTTACATCCTGAGGAAGATTCTCGCTGACCCTGCCAGCGAGCATAAATACATAGAAACCCTTCCGAGACGGGGTTACCGGTTTATCGCTAGTGTGGAGGAAGTCTGGAATGAAGAGGCCGGCCTGCTTGTCGAAGAACACACCAAATCCACCATTGTCATTGAAGAGGAACAAGACGAGGTCAGGAAAGAAATAGAGAATCAGAGTGACGGCGCAGAAGAGGCTATCCTTGCCGCCCCCGAATCTGGTCGCTCAGTATGGCGCCAAAAAATGTTGGTAGCTACCTGTGTTGTGATCGGGCTGGTAATCGTGGCTTTCTGCCTGTGGATGTTGAGTAAGTCAAAACAGCCTGCAGGTTTACAGGTTCAATCAATCGCCGTACTTCCATTCAACTCGCTGACTGCGGATAGCCGGGATGAATACCTCGGGCTAGGACTGGCTGATGCCTTGATAACCCGTCTGGGCAATGTCAGGCAAATTACTGTGCGGCCAACCAGTGCCGTGCGCAAATACACCAGTGTCGAACAGGATCCGGTTGCGGCTGGCCGGGAGCTGAAGGTTGAAGCCGTGTTGGACGGAAACATCCATCTCGTCGGCGAACGAATCCGGGTGACGGTGCAGCTTGTGAGTGTGGCAGATGGCCGTCATCTCTGGGCTGACAAATTTGATGAGCAATTTACCAACATTCTCTCGGTGGAAGACTCGATCTCAGACCGACTGGCAACGGCGCTTGCACTGGAACTCACCGGAGAAGAACGCAAGCTGCTGGCACGGCGATACACCGACAATGTTGAGGCATACCAGCTTTATCTGAAGGGCCGGTATTCCTGGGACAAGCGGACCTCGGAAGGAGTGAAGAAAAGCATTGAGTATTTCGAGCAGGCAATTAAAAGTGACCAGAATTATGCCCTGGCCTATGCCGGCCTGGCTGATTCGTATTCAATGCCCGATCTCTCCGGGCTGCCGCCAGTGGATTCCTACCTGAAAGCAAAGACAGCGGCAACCAGGGCCATTGAGATTGACGAAGGGCTGGCTGAAGCTCACATCTCGCTGGCGTACCTGAGAATGCGGCATGAATGGGATTGGAGAAGTAGCGAAACCGAACTCAAACGCGCGCTGGACCTCAATCCCGGCATTGCCAGGACTCACCACTTATACTCGATCTATTGTGAATTAATGGGGCGGCCAGACGAAGCCATTCGAGAAATGAAACGTGCCCAGGAGCTGGATCCACTTTCGCTGGTGATGAACCAAAACCTTGGGGCCCGTTTCTATTTTGCGCGTCAGTACGATCACTCCATCGCGCAATTACGGGCAACGCTTGACATAGACCCTGGCTACGGTGAGGCCCACCTTGGGCTTGGGCAAGCTTATGTGCAAAAGGGAATGTACCCGGAAGCTATCCTGGAGTTTCAAAAGGTAACCCAGTCAGGCGACGAACCGTGGGTTTTAGGGTCGCTCGGTCATGTCTATGGGATATCTGGAAATCGTGGAGAAGCGCAGAAGCTACTTGAGCAGTTGAAAAAGCAATCAACGCGAAGTTATTTTCCGCCAGAAGAAATCGCAAAAATCTATATTGGCCTGGGAGAAAAAGATCAAGCGGTGGCCTGGCTTGAAAAAGCCTTCGAGAAGCGCTCTGACCATCTGGTTTTTGTTAAAGTGGACCCGGTCTGGGACAGTCTCCGCGCCGATCCGCGATTTAGCAGCCTGATGCAACGTATCGGCCTTGCATTGTGATTTGGTTAGTATCCAGGAGGTACAATGGACATCTCGCCAATAATTCTTGAAGGCTGGTACGTCCGACTGGAACCCCTTTCACCAGCCCATGAGGAATTACTCATCGCGGCTGCCGGCGATGGCGAACTGTGGAACTCAACTGTGACCATCGTGCCTGATCAAACCAACATGGCGGGCTACATTGCGGAAGCGCTCCAGGCCCAGGCCCAGGGGGTTCACCTTCCATTTGTCATTATCCGAAAACCATCGGGTCAGGTTGTTGGAAGCACCCGGTTTTATAACATTGATCAGAATAACCGGGGCGTGGAAATCGGATACACCTGGCTGGCGGCGAGTGCCCAGCGCACCAGTGTGAACACCGAAGCCAAGTTGCTGCTGCTGACCCACGCCTTTGAGGTTTGGAGGTGTATTCGGGTCGCATTCATTACCGATGTGCTCAATCACCAGTCGCGGGCAGCCATTGTGCGACTTGGCGCCAGGGAAGAAGGCATCCTCCGCAATCACCTGGTGATGCCCAACGGTCGGTTTCGGGATTCAGTCTCGTTGAGCATCATCGAATCTGAATGGCCGGAGGTCAAAGCCCGGCTTGAAGCGAAATTAAACCCAACTGGGGATGCAGCAAAGTAGGGATTTTCAGAAGAAGAAACCACGGAATACACGGAACATACAGACAAGAAATCCAAATTTTTCAATGATTTCTGAGTTTCCAATGAAACACTAACCAGGGAAAAAAAGGCAATAGATAGGTGAGACGATGATGGATACCTTTTCCCAACACATCACGATGCGGCCTGCGGAAGCCGACGATCTTCCACATTTGGAAGCCGTTCGGCAGGCTGCCTTTGTTCCCGTGTTTGCTTCTTTTCGGGCAATCCTGGGTGAGGAAATCTACACTCTGGCCCAGGCCCGCGATGATGAGACGCACGACCAGTTTCTGGTTTCCCTGATGGCACCTGATTCGGGGTGGGAAATCTATGCGGCTGAACAAGCGGGTGTCGTGGTGGGCTTTGTTTCCATGAAACTCAACCTGGAAACGCACGTTGGCGAAATCGGACTCAACGCGGTTCATCCGCACTCTGCTGGACAGGGCATTGGGACCGCCATGTATGACTTCGTTCTGGCACGAATGAAGGAAGCCGGAATGCAGGTTGCAACGGTTGCCACTGGTGCGGACCCAAGTCATGCGCCAGCGCGCCGGGCCTATGAGAAAGCGGATTTAGGGTGCAAATTCCAAGTGTGTGGCTCTACCGCACGCTGTGACCTGCGGAGTTCGTTTCTGACAAAGGCATCCAGGCTGACTTGCCTCAGTCGCTGTGCCTTTTTCTAAAATTCTATAGTTATTTGAGAAAGTCTGATTATTATATGGCAGGTTCGCGCTAATGTTATACCATTCTGGAATGAAAAACTCGTATTAGTGAGTAGTTAAGTAACTCAAAGAAATGGAGTTAGTGAACTACTGACTACAAACTGGTATAAGACACATTTTCAATATTTGGATGAGCATTATGAAAACCAGGCCGTTGCAGGTGCTCTTGAGTATCCTGTTGATCATCTTTTCTGTCCAGGCGGTGGCTCAAACGCCACAATCCCCGCCACAAGGGAATGAAGAAGAGCCCACACTCCGAATTGGAACAGATTTGCTTCAGATTGATGCAGTGGTCACCGATAAGCAGGGACGCCCGGTTGATCATCTGAAGCTGGAAGACTTCGAACTGCTTGAAGACGGAAAACCTCAAGCAATCGCCTTTTTTTCCGTGATGAAAAGCGGTGCTCCATTGAACCCAACGGGCGTGAAGTCAGATCCGGGCCAGCCTCGCTCAACTGATATTCCGGCTGTCGGAGAAAATCCAGGCCGGACCCTGGTGCTCATGGTTGATGATCTGCACATTGCTTCGGCACATATGCCGGGCGTCAAAAAGCAGCTCCTCAAATTCATTGATGAAAGTGTCGCGGACGGAGATCGTGTCGCGATTGTTGCGACCAGCGGCGGACCTGGGTTTTTGCAACAGCTCACCGCTGACCGCCGCGTGATGAAGCTCGCCGTCAACCGAATCAGTTCCTTGACCAGGACGTCAACACAGCCGGGCGACCCCACCCAGATGACCGAATATCAGGCCCAAAAGATCCTTGAAGGAGACCTGCCGGCAAAAGATTTGGCCATAACGACCTATCTTCGCAATACTGGCGATCCGCTTCCTCGGGCAGCCGTCGAAACAATCGTCGAATCAACCGCACGTCAGATTGTAACGAGCATCACGATACTGACCAGCGCGACCCTGACCACCATGAGAAACGCGATTACCTCGGTCAAAAGTATACCGGGGCGTAAAGCCATGCTGCTGGTTTCAGACGGTTTTCAGCTTGAGTTGCGCGAGGCCAGTCACGGCGCCGAGATGAATCGCGTGATTGACGCCGCGACCCGAAGTGGAGTCGTGATCTATTCGCAGAGCAGTGCTGGCCTGGTCGCGCTCAGCCCGTTTGGTGGCGACATCAGCAACAGCGGCGTTTTAGACCCAACCGGCGTGGCGCACAGTCTGGCAACCCAATCGCTCAACGCCAGCACGTCGGCGCTCCGCACGCTCGCGGCGGAGACGGGAGGCACCGCAACGCTCAATACCAATGATCTTCAATTGGGATTTCAGAAACTCGTCGAAGACAGCCGACTGTACTACATTCTGTCTTACTATCCTGAAAATACCGCTCGCGACGGGAAACTTCGCACCATCGAAGTTCGCCTGAAAAAGCCAAACGACCTGATTGTGAAAGCCCGCAAAGGGTACCTGGCGCCCTCCGATACAAAACCTGAAGACGCTGCGAACAAGAAAGAACCCGCCAGGAAAGAAAAAGGGAAAGAAGGGAAGTCATCCAACCCGAAAGCTCCCGCCGATCCGGTTGCTGAAGCGATTCAAAAAGCGCTTTATTCCATTGTTCCGCTTGAAGGACTGCGCCTGAAAGTGACTGGAGCGTTTCTGGCTGGAGAGCGCGAAAAAGAAAACGCGACGGTTTCCCTGGCGATTCATCTTCCACTGGTTGCTTTCGAGAAAACCGGAACCCACCGGCGCAATACACTGACGGCGGTGCTGACTGTGCTGGCTCAGGACGGAACGATCATTGAAGCGACCGACAACAAGTTGCAACTCAACTTCGAAGAGCGGAACTTTGAAAAAGCTTCGAAAGGCTGGTTTGTCTTTGGTAAAAAGCTGAAGCTCAAACCCGGTTTTTACAACCTCCGGTTTGCCGTTCGCGATCCGATGAGCGACCGTATCGGGAGTGTTTCCGAGTGGGTTGAAATTCCCGATCTGTCCCAGAAACAACTGGCGATGAGCAGCATCGTGATGTTGCGCGAAGATCCTTCCAGGACTCCGCCCAAAACCAGTGTTGCCGGTGACGCCCCTCTGGTTGGAAGTGATAGCCGGTTGCAGGCGCTCCGCATTTTTTCGGAGAGTTCGACTCTGGGATTTCTGAGCTATGTTTACAATGCGACTCCAGGTCACGATTTAATGCTTCAGATTCAAGTCTTGCGCCATAATTCGCCGATCTTCACGGCGCCATTGCGACCTGTCAAAGGAGCACCGGACAACTTTGACCGAATTGCCTGCGGAGCGAAAGTGCCGCTGGCTGGGTTCCCGCCCGGACGCTACGTCTTGAGCATCACTGTCACCAACGGCACAAACGCAAAACAATCGGCTCAGCAGCAACAGGATTTCACGATTGAGTAAGCTCAATCTGTCCATCTGATTACTGTTGAAGGTTGTACCCGGAGCTGGTTCTGGGATTGAGTTGCTCTCGAATGATTTTGTTACTAATCTCCGGTTACACAACAAAGCCCTAAACAAATCCTTCACGCACCTGGTTATCGCCTCGCTGATGCATAATTGCGAGATAATCTGTTTTTTGCACAACCTGGAGGGAACTATGCAATCAATTCAGGAAGATATGGTCGAGCTTCGGAGACAACTCAAAATCGGGACGATACAGAAGGCATACAGAGCACTTCTCAGCTACATGATGGCGCTGCAAGCACGGTTCAAAAGCAGATATCCGAGCTACTCGATTACAGGGCTCTATCACGGATATCTGGATATATCTTACTTTGCCGTCATCCCGCCATCGTTCAAGCATCGTGGTTTGAAGATCGCAATCGTCTTCAACTATGAAGCGTTCAGATTCGAAGCCTGGCTTGCCGGAACCAATCGGCAGATTCAACGGAAGTACTGGCAGGTAGTCAGGAACGGCCAATGGCCCGAATACCGAATTATGACACCCGGAAAAGGTGTTGACTCGATCATTGAGTGCAATCTGGCCGAAAGCCCTGATTTTGGTGACCTTGACAATCTAACTGCAAGGATCGAAAAGAACATAATCGAGTTCATTGATACCGTTGAAAGATTCCTCTCTGATCAGGAGACTTTGTGAAGCAGCTATCTGGTCATCGGGTATGGCAACTGTGGCAATTTCTGCTTCCTATCAACTTCGGTTGAACCGTCACCGCAACCCTGAACCCTAAATAATTATGATCATCGCTCTGGCATCGCCCGCTGTCGCTACGACCCTTGATGATGGGTTGGAAAAAGTAAAACGGTATCTGTCTGAAGCTTCCACCCAGGGAGCCAAAATTGTCTGTTTCCCAGAAGCCTATCTCCCAGGTTTGCGCGGGCAGGATTTCGACGTCTTCCCTTTTGATCAGGCCGAACAGGAACGTGTCCTCCAGACGGTATCGCAATGGTCAAAAACCTATGCCATTGCCACAATTCTTGGAATGGAACGGCTTACGGCGACTGGCCGCCAAATTGTGGCCTGCGTGTTTGACACCGACGGGCAAATCCAGGGCTTTCAAACCAAGAATCAGATTGCTCCGACTGAAGATGAGTTCTATGTGCCGGGCACGACTCGTCAACTTTTCGAAGTCAACGGAACAAAGTTTGGCATTGCGATTTGTCATGAAGGCTGGCGCTATCCCGAAACTGTTCGCTGGGCGGCGGTCCGGGGTGCCAAAATCGTCTTTCACCCGCAGCATACTGGAAGCACTCGCGAAGGCGTTCGACTGACGGAATGGGGTTCGGCTGAGGCGCCGTACTACGAAAAGGCGATGGTGATGCGCAGCATCGAGAACACGATCTATTTTGCGAGTGTCAACTACGGGCTGCCGTTCCAGGAATCAGCGACCTGCGTCATTACTCCATCGGGCGAGTGCCAGGCATTTTTGCCTTATGGTCAGGAAGGCGTACTGGTCCAGGCCATCAACCTTGACGAAGCGACCGGACTGATTGCCCGGCGGTACGCTCCTGAGCGATACAAGGAAGGGAAACTGGAGTGAGCGACCAGATGAAATTCCAGTACATCCTTCACCGGGCAGGTTGGGCAACGGCGATTCTTTCGTGCCAGGACCAGACCATTGAAATGACAGTTTCATACCTGCACGACTCGCTCCGGAATCTTGCCTCGGCAGTAATTGCACTTTTGAATGGAGCAACTGAAGTCAGTGTTATCTTTATGGATGAACCGGGCGAACATCGTCTAGTTCTTCGACGAAAAGATCAGACAACTGTTTCCCTGGAGGTTCGCTGGTATGAAGACTGGTACAGTTGGGGGATCGGCAGCTCTGATTTTGAAACACTTTTGTCTGGAGTTACTCGACTGACCCACCTTCGCGGGCAGGTTTTATCAGCAATGAAACAAATTTTGGATGAGCATGGCGAAATCGGGTACAAACAGAAGTGGTGCTTGCACGAATTCCCAATGGAGGAGCTTCGTCAGTTGCAAGCCAGCTACCGGCGTTCAGCAGATGGTTTCTGTTCAGAGTTCAAGCTTTAGCTTGGCCAAACTGTGGAGTGTGACAGGCGAAATCTTATGTCCAAACTTCCTTCATCAGTTGCTACCTTTCTCAGCCACCATGCAATTGCTGTCGCTGGTGTGTCCAGAGATTCCACCCAACCCGCAAATGCTATTTTCAGAAGGCTCAAGGAGTGTGGCCATCTTGTGTTTGCCGTCAACCCAAAGGCTGAACAGGTGGAAGATGGGCCGTGCTATCCCAACCTCCGCTCACTTCCTCAACCAGTTGGGGCTGTCGTCATCGCAACCCACCCGAACGTCTCAGCCCAGGTAGTGCGTGAATGCGCCGAGCTAGGAATCCGGCATGTCTGGTTTCATCGGTCGTTCGGAGAGGGAAGTGTGTCGGAAGAAGCCATTCGCGAATGCCAGGCAAATGGGATCGAGTGTATCGTCGGAGGCTGCCCGATGATGTACTGTGGTCACGTAGATTTTGGCCATCGGTGTATGAAGTGGATCCTCAAGTTTCAACATCGTGTTCCGGGATGAATGGCAGAATCAGAGTTGATGGTAAATAATGCAGAGCCCATACTGGGAGAGTTAATCCCTTCGTGAACCGTGAGGCACCCATGACCCGAGAAATAGTTGAGCAACCGTTAGCAATGTTCTTACCTGTGGCTCTGGATGTGCATTCGGTACAGTTGAGTGACGAACAATTTCATCAGCTTTGTCGAGATAACAGAGATCTGAGATTCGAACTCACCGCCAAAGGAGAACTCATCATCATGCCTCCAACTGGCGCCTTAACCGGATGGCGCAATGCAAAGCTTACTTACCGCCTGACGGCCTGGGCTGACGCTGATGGAACCGGACTCACGTTCGATTCTTCAACTGGATTTACTTTGCCAAACGGGGCCAAGCGTTCACCTGATGCCGCCTGGATCAAACGCGAACGGTGGGAGGCACTGACCGAAAAAGAACAGGAAGGGTTTGCTCCTCTGTGTCCTGATTTTGTCGTGGAGCTGCGTTCGCCCGAAGATTCACTTTCAATCCTTCAAGAGAAAATGGTCGAATACCAGGAGAATGGCGCTCAGTTGGGACTCCTGATTGATCCCAAAGCAAAACGAGTGTATGTCTATCGGCCAGAACAGACGGTTGAAGTTCTTGAGAATCCAGAAGCCGTTTCGTGTGACCCGCTTTTGCCAGCATTTACTTTAAGTTTGAAAGACATCTGGTAAGTGGGCGGCTACTCAAAAATGGCTTCAAGCAAAGGAGATCGTGTATGAACTGGCAAGATCTATCGGCTATGTCGCCCTATCAAACCGCGTTGGAAATTGAAGCCGAGTTAGCCAAAGGAAACATCACCGAAGCCTCCGCTGGCTTAAAGGAGTTAATCGAAGCCTTGGGACGATCAGAAAAACGCGCCTTAAAAAGTCAGCTCATTCGGTTAATGGCCCACATCATCAAATGGAAGACCCAGCCGGAAAAACGATCACGCAGTTGGGTGGCAACCATTGGCAATGCCCGCGAAGAAATCGCCGATATTCAAGAAGAAACCCCCAGTCTGACCAACGACGTCGTCCGGGAGATGTGGGGAAAATGCTTCCAAGCAGCAAAACGGGATGCCGAAGCGGAAATGAACCAGGAAACGTTGCTTTCTGAACTTTCGTGGGGAGATGTGTTTGAGGCAGAGTATAAAAAATGAATAAAGCGAATGACGCCTCAAAATGCTATCAGGACTCAGGTCCTTGATACCCTTCAGCAAATTTGATTGCCCAGTCATATTGTTTTTTCATCTCCGGCACTGGCCAATCCCTGGCCTTGCTTATCACCTCAAAGGCATCGTTGACGTTCATCCCATCCAAAATCAGGACACATCCGGCGAGCAATGCCGACCGACCAATCCCCGCATAACAGTGAATGGCGACATTTTTTCCTTCTAACAGAAACCCGTGAAGCTGCTGAATCACTCGGGCCGTGTCTGGCATGGAATCCGGAATAAAATGATCAACAATAGGGTGCGAGATGAAGGTGATGCCTTGTTCACGGCACAGGTCGGGCTCTGCCATCAAGCCTTGCGCCAGCACTTCAGGTTGTGTCAAACACGAAACTACAATATGAATGTTTTCAGCCGCGAACCGGGCAATTTCAGCTTCGAGAAACATGCCGCCTCTGGGACGTGGCATAATTGCCAGCCGTCCACCGCCGACGTGTGTGATCCAGAAAACTTTTGAATTCATAGAATTAAAATGAGGTTTCAATGACAAGCCAATGTGTCTTTTGTGATATCGTCAATGGCAGTCAACCTGCCAGCATTGTCTTTGAAGATGAATTCACGCTGGCATTTATGGACATTCGTCAGTTTCATGCGGGTCATGTCCTGGTCATACCACGGCAGCATTTCAATGATGTTCGGGAATTGGATCGTGAAACAGGTGCGGCCTTGATGCACACTGTGTCACGCCTCACCCGAGCGGTTGGACTGGCTTTCCCAAATGACGGCTTGAGTCTCTGGCACTCCATCGGCCCCGCGGCGTTCCAGGAAGTGCCGCATTTGCACATCCACATTCACCCACGGCTCCCGGACGATAACTTCCTGCGTGTCTATCCCGGCAATCCTCCAGGTTCAGATCAAGCAACCCGTGACCAGTATGCTGAACTGGTCCGCGCACGGCTGGATTTGTGAAAAAACCTTCGGGCTGAAAACCTCGGGCTGAAGACTTCAGGCTGAAGAAGTTGGGTAATTCAGCCCCAAGCCCGTTGTTTTCAGCCTCCTGCTTTCACGGTTTCACCTTCTTCAGATTTCATTGCTTCGGCACTGCGCAGGCCAAACAAACCCAAAATCAGTACTGCGGCGAGACAGGCAACCGAGCCGCTGTAAAACGGCGCGTGCGGACCAAAGTGCTTGAAGGAAAATCCACCCCAGGCCGGGCCAAGAATCCGACCAAAGCTTGAAATCGAAGACGACACACCGATGACTTTGCCCTGTTCGCTGGCCGAAGTACGGCGGGAAATCAATGCCAACGCGGTTGGCGTCACCAGTGCCGTGCCAATTGCCAAACTTCCGGTGAAGACATAGAGCCCGAAATTCATATGGGCGAAGGTCAATAAGGTCATGCTGCTCCCAAGGATACACAAACCCGCCAGTAAAACTGGTGCTTCACCAAAGCGTTTGACCAGTGGCCGAATGAGTCCTCCCTGGACCAGAGTGGTGGTAAATCCCATAAAGGCAAAGAGATAAGCGGTTCTTTCCTCGGTATAATGGACCTGGACTTTGGTAAACAGTGGCAGCATCGCCATATACAAAATCGAAGCCACGGTCATCAGGAAAGCGACAACCAGCAAGCTATTTAACTGTGGGTTGTGGAAGGCTTCAAGGATGTTCGAGAGCCGTGATGAAGTATGTTCCGTCGAAGATGCTGATTTATTAGGGATGCGGACTTCAGGGAGCAAGAGCCACATGGCGACCATATTGGAAAAAGCCAGGGCGGCAGCCACAAAGAATGGTGTTGCCACTCCGAAATGGCGGGCAATGATGCCGGAAATGGCAGGCCCAAAGGTGTATCCCAGTCCAATTGCCGCTCCGACCATGCCCATTCCTTGAGCCCGGTTCTCAGGTTCAGTAATATCGGCGACATAACTTTGAGCGGTGGCAATGTTGGCGCCGGTAATTCCATCCAACGCACGTGCCACAAACAGGACCATCAGCCCAATTCCGATTGCCGATGAGGCCAGTCCGGTGAGCAGTGCGGCCAGACTGGTGCCAAGCATGCTGTAGACCAGTACTGGTTTGCGGCCAACACGATCTGACCAGAGTCCCAACCACGGCGCCGCCAGCAATTGAGTAAAGGAATAGGTCGAAAGCAGCAGACCAATCGTCAATTCGTCGGCTTGAAAGCGGAGGGCATATGTGGGGAGAATTGGAATCACCATTGCCCAACTCATGGTGTCAATGAACACAACAAAAAAAATCAGCAGCATCGGGACGTGGTGGCGGGTAAATTTAAACTGAACCATAGCTTATGAGGGCCTGGGGCTGAGGGCCTGGGGAAACTCCAATCCTTCTAACCCGTTCGCTTTTGCCAATGTGGGGCAATGATTTATAACTGGCTTCAATACAAGGTTTTAGATAGGACAAGCAGGTTATGAGTCAAGGAATCTGCCAGTTTAGCCTGAATGTTTTTGAAACTGCAAACCAGTTGAGTTTTGCGATTTGAACCCGTTTTCTTCAGCCCTGAGCCCCAAGCCCTGGTTTTCTCAGTCCCAGTTTAAGACGGAGACAGGCTTCGTTCCTGAGCTGCCGCCGTATAGTGGTTTTTCATAAACCATTGAACGATCACCCAGGCCAGACCTGGAAGCATCAGATAGACCCCAATCCCGCTGGCAATCATGCGGGGTGAAAACTGGCTATTATCCACCAGCCATCCAACCGTGTAATTTGAAATGGCGCCGGCCAGCGTCAGCAGTCCCCATTCAAGGGCAAACACTCGACCGCGAAACTCATCGGGGACGCTTAACTGGAGCAATACCGTACTGTTCACCCATTGAATACTTCCGCCGATATGGGCTCCGACCAGCAGGCACATGGCCACCGGTAAACTTGGTGCCTGGCCGAAAAGAACATAAAAAGAACCATAAATGAGAAAGGCCCAGCCAATTCCTCGACGAAGCATCACTGGTGTTTCGCCGCCGACCCGGCGGGCAATCACTGGTCCCAGAGCCGTGCCCAATCCCCGAGCGGCATACAGCAAGGCAATGGCGGTTCCAGTTTTCCCAATCGGAAACAGCCGTTGTCCAAAGATGGTAAACAACACCAGAAAGCCTCCGCCAAGGCTGGCCGAAGTTTTCACCAGCAGGTACGAGAGCACGACGGGTCGCTGCCAGACATAGGCCAACCCGGCGCCTAATTCATTCAGGCTCGACCGGATACCAAAGGCTTCCTGTCTGGCCTTGAATTGTTCGACGGAGAGGTGTTCGGTCCGAACATAACTTTTGATTTGCCAGATGAAGTAGGCTGAGCACAAAAACGAAAGCGAATCCAAAACGAAGGTTGCTTCACGCCCCACGGCCAGCGTGATGAAACCGCCAACTCCGGCGCCGATGGCCAGTGTCATTGACCAGGTAAGAGAAGAAAGCGCGTTTGCCGTGAACAACTCTTCACGTTTGCAGAGCGACGGCAAGAGTGCCTGGCGGGCTGGTTCAAACAGGGCGCTCATCACATCGGTCATGCCAACGACGACATACACCATCCAGACGTGTTCCGGTCGCCGCACCAGCAATAATCCTAAAACCGTCACTGCCCGCATCAGGTCCGCAAAGATCATGATTGCCCGGCGTGGAAACCGGTCGGCAATCACACCCGAAATGGGACTCAAGACAAAGTAGGGCAAGAATTGCAGCACAATCACCCAGGCAACAGCGCGACCAGAACCAGTCAATGATTCCACCAGCGAATACATCGCGGCTGAATACAACCAGTCACCCATTTGACTGATCACCTGTCCCAACCAGAGCCGGCGGTAATTCGGATTTTGTTTCAGCAGTTGAAGGTAAGAGAGTGAAGCCATTGAGATGAATGAAGAATGAAGAATGAAGAATGAAGAATTGAGAATGAAGAATTGAGAATGAAGAATGAAGAATTGAGAATGACCTGAATTTTGCCAAAAATAGGAACACCTTGCTCAAAGATCAGTACCCACCAGGTCGGATACGTCTCGCACAGGGGAATCTCAGCGAGCCGTGCGTGGAATGAAAATTCACCAGGGTCTCCCTTGTCACACCCGCCAAACCGACTTCACACCTGCCTTTATGTCCTTTATGTCCTTAATTTCTTCATTCTTCATTCTCAATTCTCAATTCTTCCTTCTTTTGACAATTGGGGCAAAAATAGGTTGAGCGTTGACCTTGCCGGATGCGCTCAATCAGGGTTTCACAGCGCCAGCATGGCTCGCCTTCGCGGTCATAGACGGCCAGTGCTTCTTCGAAGGCGTTCCCAAAATAACCGCCTGTAATGTCTTCAGGGTTGGTGTGGATGGTGCTTCCGGCTTCAATGGCGGCTTCCAAAATGGCCTGAATCGCCGGATGAAGATCTTCAAGCTGGGTTGGAGTCACTTTGCTGGCAGGGAGTTCGGGATGAATCCGGGCGGCAAACAAGGCTTCAGCGGCATAAATATTGCCCAATCCAAGCACTCTGGTCTGATCAAGCAACACTTCTTTGATCGCCCGTTTGGATTTGCTGAGTGTTGTCGTGAGATATTCAAGCGTAAAGTCCGGCCCGAGCGGTTCTGGTGCCAAACTGCTCAATTCTTTGGCTTGATGGAGTTCATCCGTTTTGACCAGGTGCATCATTCCAAAGTGGCGTTGATCCTGAAACGCCAGCAATTTGTTTTCATCCAGCGCAAAAATGGCGTGGGTAAATTTGGGAAGTTCAGCCGATTGATCAACATAGAGAAACCGTCCTGACATCCGCAGATGGACAATCAACGTGTCGCTGGAATCCAGGTGGAGCAGGATATGTTTTCCACGTCGGCCAATATCGGTAAAGGTGGCACCTTTGAGCCGGTCACAAAACTCCTCGGGTGTATGGGCTGGGATCAATTTGGCACGGTTGATCACTGCTTGCTCAATGGTGTGTTCAGGTAACAATTGGCGGAGGTAGGCCGCAACAGATTCGACTTCAGGTAGTTCAGGCATAAGTTGAGAGCGAGTCGCGAGATTGTGAGTAGCAAGTAGTAAAACCCTGGTTCTTAACCCTTTGGTATCCATTGTGCAACCTGGTTTGGCAGGTCCAGTGTATGCCCGATTCCCTTACGCAGGTGGCACTGACAACCGTATCCTTCGTAAGCCCCTTGTTTGAAGTAGCCCAAAGCGATACAGTCGCCACTTTTCTCAGGTGCTGCTCAACTCTTCCTTTGCATGACTGACTACTGACTACTGACTACTGACTGCCTTTCTATGTTTTCTTCCGTTCAATCTTACTTCAAAGCGCGTCCGAAACTGGCCCATCTGGCTGCGGCGCTGGTGCTCTTGATTCTGGTCACTGGAATGTTTTGGCGAGTGGTTTTTCTCGGAGAAACCATGGTTGATGCGGCAACGCTCCAAAACCAGCTTCCGTGGGGAGACACCGGGCCAACCTACCTTGGGCATTCGTACAACCGGCGCGACATCACTGACACATACATCACCCGCGAATATTTTCTGGTGGATTCTTACAAACAGGGCGAATGGCCAATGTGGAGCCCTTATAACCTGGGCGGGCATCCGATTTATGCGGATGGCGTGTTTCGCATGTTCTCGCCATTCAATGTCTTGTACTGGATATTTGACGTTCCGCGTGCCTATGATCTGACCTGCCTGCTGCAACTCTTTTTGATGGGACTGTTTACCTATTTGTTTTTCATCAACATCCGCCTTGGTCCGTTTTCGTCACTTTTCGGGGCGATGACCTTTATGTTTGCCAGCCTGACGATTTTTCACGTGACCAGTTCCGGGTGGCTTGGCGGGTTGATGTGGCTGCCGTTGATTTTCTTGAGTCTGGATCGGGCGATTGAACGTGGTTCACACTGGGCGGCAGTTGGCGTTGGGGTCTGTCTGGCGATGCAGTTTTACTGCGGATATATGCCGAATCAAATTTATTATCTCGGCGCCATCGTGACCTACTATGGATTTCAGGCACTCTTCAATCCGAAATTCAAAGCTTCTGGTTCGGTACATCAATGGCTGGCAAAGGTGCCAATTGCCAAACTGCTGGTGATTTCGCTGGTGGTGGGGATGACGCTTTCGGCGGCCCAATGGATGCCAATTTTTGAATTGCTTGGATATTCAAATCGGAAAATTGTTCCAACGGAACTGGCACCAAACTGGCTGCCGCCCTGGTATCTCATCACGGCATTGCTCCCGCACGTGTTTGGCGAAGCCTATGACCCCAAATTTGCGGTGTTGTTTGTCGGAATCGGTGTTTCCCATGCGCACACGGTGTACTTTGGGCTGAGCGGCGTGTTGTTGGGGAGCTTTGGCGGCTATGTGTGGTGGGTGCGGCGCAAGGTTACAGCCTTGATGACTGAAGACCGGCTGCGACTTGGGTATTTTCTGTTTCTGTTGGTGTTTTCGACCTTTGTGATGTGCGCGGTGCCGCTCTATGTCCATATCACACAATACATTCCGGTCTTACAGACCATCCGGGTGACCAATCGGGTGAGTGTGCTGTTTACTTTTTCGACGGCAGCCGTGGTGGCTTACGGATTGCACTTCCTGTTGCAACTCGAAGGCGACGTCCTGGATGGTTTCACTCGCTGGATCAAACGCCTGGGAATGCTCTATCTCTCGCTGATGGGACTGGTCATCACCGTGGTTTCAGCCATCGCCCAAACCGGCTGGTATCAGGGAATGATGTTTAACTACAACAGTTTGCGGCGAATGATCCGGGCCCCGCTGGCCATTTCGGAAAACTTTGATCTCACCAATGTAGACTATTTCCCAGGAACATTGATTCCGCTCGTGTTTTTTGGCGTGGTGTTTGCGCTGTTTCTGGCCTGGCGGCGTGGACGCTTGAGCCAGCCGGTGTTTTGTGCGGTGTTGCTGGTGGTGGCCGTGGTGGATTTGGGATGGAATGCCAGTCAGTTGAATGAAAGTTACCCCCGGTCACTGGTGTATCACTCCAGCGCGGCGACCACATTTTTGCAATCGGATCCAGATGTGTTTCGGGTGGTCGTGGCACCGGCGAATTTCAGCACCAAAGGACAGGTCAGCCAGTTCCGAAAAATTGTCGCTCCACCAAATACCCTGGTGCCCTATCGCATTCAAACCATCAGCGGCAAAGATCAACTTTTTCCGCGCTGGTATCGGGAAATGGCTTCTGCGGTGCAGAGCCAGAATTACCTGAGCCACGTGGTTTTTGACCCGCTCCAGTCGCCCTGGTATGACCTGTGGAATGTGAAATATCTGATTACCAACGACGACACGCCGTTTGTGCCGGAACACTATGTCGAACGTTTCACCGGGGAAGGCGTGCGCATTTACGAAAATCCAAAGGCCAAACCCCGTGCATTTTTTGTCCCTCGTGCGATTGGGATGCCTGACACACCGCTGGCTCGCAAGAAAGACTCAATCCCAGATGAAATTGTGAAATTGATCAAAGCCCCAGGGTTTGACCCGCTTCAAACGGCCTATGTTCAAGGAGAAGGTGCCCAAGGCGAGGTTGTATATCGTCCGGCGCCAGATGATTTTGTCAAAATGGTGAGGTATCAAAACAATACCATTCGGATTGCCGCGAAGAGTGCATCCGGCGGGGTGCTGGTATTGTCTGATACATACTATCCGGGCTGGAATGTGTACGTTGACGGTGTAAAACAACCCCTCTGGCGAGCTGACCATGCGTTGCGGGCCGTGAAATTGGCGGCGGGCGAGCATCAGGTTGAGTTTCGGTTTGAGCCAGTGCGTTTCAAATTGGGGCTTGTGCTGAGTGGGATCGCTTTGATTGTGCTTACTTTGTGGGGATCCATAAGCTTATACCATTTTGGAATGAAGTTATCGTATTAGGGAACAGTCAAGTAATTCAATCAATTGAATTTAGTGAACTACTGACTACGATCTACTGACTACAAACTGGTATTACTATTGAATCGGCGCTCACAATAAATGTGAGGCTGGTCAGCGGTAGAAAGGAGGGCTTGTGAAAGATTATGGGCATCGGTTTCGAGCCGCTGTTCGATTGTGGCGGTTTCGCCTGCACCGGGCCAATGTTGCCGGGTTACGGGTCTTTCTAAAACTCATTCCTGAAGAAGGCCAACGCGTCTTTGCGTTGACGATTTTTGTTGGTGCCATCTGTGGCATTGCGGCAGTGGCTTTTCATCTGGCCATTCATTTTGCCGAAACACATTTGATTGACCGGGCCCAGGCGGCACCTGGGTATTCCTGGATCTGGTGGGTCATATTACTTCCAACACTGGGTGGACTGGTGTGCGGGATTTTGCTGGAGTTTGTGGTGCCAGATGCTCGCGGAAGTGGGATTCCACAAGTCAAGGTGGCATATGTGGTTCACGATGGGAGGCTGGCACTTCGAACTGTTGTTGGAAAATTTCTGCTTGGCACATTGCAAATTGGTTCCGGCGCCTCTTTAGGGAGAGAAGGCCCGACGGTCCAAATTTGTGCCGGGATTGCCAGCTTATTTGGCCAGGCCGCCGCATTGTCACGCCAGAATCTCACGCGGTTATTGCCAGTTGGCGCCGCTGCCGGAGTCGCCGCCGCGTTCAATGCCCCACTGGCGGCAGTCACGTTTAGCATTGAAGAGATTGTCGGAGACCTTGATCAAACACTTCTGTCAGGAATAGTGGTGGCAGCCGCCCTGGCGGCTGTGATTGAGCATAATGTGTTGGGGGCCCATCCGATCTTACACATTCCACCCGGATATGGATTGCACCACACCTCATCCCTCCTGCTGTATGCCGTGTTGGGAGTTGTGGCAGCCCTGGTTTCGCTTGTATTCACTGATTTACTGCTCGTTCTCCGCAAAAAATTTCGTCAGAGTCGGGTCTTGCCTGGCTGGGCTCGCCCAGCAATTGGAGGGCTTGTCACTGGGGTTCTGGCCGTGGTGGCACTCTTATGGTTGAACGAATCAGGCATAACTGGTGGCGGATATGAAACACTCAACCGGGCACTGGCCGGAGTGCTGGATATACGGGTGATGCTGGTTCTGTGCGCAATGAAAGTGCTGGCTACGACATTCTCTTACAGTAGCGGTGGCGCTGGTGGAATTTTTGCGCCATCGCTGTTTATTGGGGCCATGGTTGGTGGTGTGATCGGGTATCTGGACGTTGGTTTGTTTCACCACAGTAGTGCTGAAATCGGAGCCTTTGCCCTGGTTGGGATGGGGGCAGTTTTTGCGGGAATCATTCGGGCGCCGATTACATCAGTCTTGATCATTTTTGAAATGACAGGCAGTTATGAACTCGTCTTGCCACTCATGATTGCCAACATGATTGCTTATCGTCTGGCGCGAAAATGGCGGCCAACTCCGATCTATGAGGCTTTGCTGGAACAGGACAATATTTTTCTTCCACACCCCTCAGGGAAAGTAACCCATGCCCTTGAGCAAATCGGAGTGGGGGACGCCATGACCACCGACCTCATAACCATTCCAGCCGATATGGCTTTACCCGAAGCTCTGGAGGTGATGTCACCTTATGACTTTGCCACCTTCCCGGTTGTTGGCACCCAGCGTGAGTATCTTGGGTTGGTCAGCCGGGCGCGTGTTCGGCGAAATCTGGCCTTGAACCAGGGGAAACAAACCATTGCCGATATTGTGGAAAGAGTTCCCACCGTCTTCCCTGATTATGCACTTGTCCGAGCCGTAGTCATTATGAACTCTTCTCAGATCAGACACTTAGCTGTTGTTGATCGTGAAGATGAACGCCGGTTGCTTGGAATGATTACCATGAGTGATGTGGTGAGAGAGCAGGCGGTGGTTGCTTTAGACCTTGGAGTGACAGGGAAATCATTTACACCAGAATCTGGATTGACGCGAAGTTTTTGACCTTGACCAAACTCAAACATCTAAATATTTAAATGAGGAGCTTATGGCCTGGACCTATTTGATTATTGCCGGGTTGCTCGAAATTGTGTGGGCGATTGGGCTGAAATACTGCGAAGGATTTACCAAACTCTGGCCCAGCCTCGGGACGCTGGCCGCAATGGGCGTCAGCTTCTTTCTGCTCTCGCTGGCGATGCGAACGCTTCCGGTTGGCACTGGCTATGCGGTGTGGACCGGAATCGGCGCGGTGGGAACGGCGATCCTGGGAATGGTGCTTTTTAACGAACCACGCGAACTTGCCCGCATTCTTTGCATTGGTTTGATTGTGGTTGGAATTTTGGGATTGAAGTTTAGTTCGTCATCGCCAACTTGACTGAGGATGGCAGGGAAAAACGAAGGCCGGCTTGAGCGGGACTCAAGCCGGCCAGAGGTTAAATCTGATCCTGTGACAGTTGCTCTTGTGTGGGGCGATATGCCTTACCGGAGGAGCTCCAGGATGCCGAGGTGATTAGGGTCAAGACAGATACCGAGCAACAGGATAAACAATCCACCAAACATCGCGAGACCTAATTCAAGAAAATTAGGCAAAATCGATTGTTGCTGTTCAGCCCCTGTTTGGTGTGGAAGCGGCATGGTAGCTTCAGACGAAGCTGCGGAACGAACATTGAAGGTCTGATTCATTTGTGAAAGCCCCTCCTTCCATATAGATGAGATATCGGCTTGCAAGGCCACAGCAATTTGCTGTTATGTTGTAACACAGATTTAACAACGACGTAACATGAAATTTCACTTTTTTGAGATCTAAATTCCGGATAAGGTTGTTTTTTGCTCCTGAAAAGGACAAAAAAGACGAAAAAGACCAAATTTTAAAAAACTTGAACTCGAACCTGGATTTTCAGCCCCAAACCCCAAGCCCTCAGCCCTGGTTTTTCAAACCCTGAACCCTGAACCCTAAATTCCGAGCCCCATGACAAAAACCCTGATATTCGATTGCGATGGAACGTTAGCCGACACTGAGCCATTTGGGCATTTACCTGCCTTTAATCAGATGTTTGAAGAGTTTGGTCTGCCGGTGAACTGGTCGGCCCAGGAATATGGTGGCCATCTGGCGATTAACGGTGGGAAAGAGCGGCTGGCCAGTTTATTGACGCCAGATTTTGTGGCGCACCTCGGTCTTTCTGATGACGAAACTGAGCAACTGGCCGAAGTTGAGCGCTGGCATCGCCGGAAAACCCAAATTTATGCTGAGATTCTGGCTTCGGGACGAATTCCTCCGCGGCCTGGGGTTCTGAGGCTGTTGACCGAAGCCGTGGCAGATGGCTGGCAACTGGCGGTGGCTTCAACCAGTGCTCCTGATGCCGTTGGCGCCGTGTTACGTCATAGCGTCGGCCCAGAACTGGCGGACCGGTTTGCGCTGGTGCTGGCTGGGGATTCAGTGGATCGAAAAAAGCCGTTTCCAGATATTTACCATCTGGCGATTGATCAACTGAGACTTGATCCTCAGCAAACGCTGGTGATTGAAGATTCCCGCTACGGGTTACTTGCCGCCACACAGGCCGGATTGCGGTGTCTTATCACCATCAATCGCTATACTGAAATGGAAGATTTTAGCGAAGCACTGATGGTGCTTTCATCGCTTGGGGATCCAGACGGGGAAGTCTTGCAGGTTCTGGCCAGCCGGAGCACGGTTGATCCCGGCGCCTATTTGACGGTAGACCATCTCAATGCCTTTTTGGTTGAAGACTATTCTTTTTGAGCCAGCACGTGCATTCGGTAACAAATCCAGGCGCCGCTGGCAAGAGATGCCAGAATAATCCCCAGGGCCAGTACGCGGATCAGGAGCGCCAGTTTGGTGTCAAAACTCAGTAAACCCAGTGCTGACAACAAATAATGCCAGTCGTGGATCGGGTCATCCGTCAAACCCAGCAGGGGAAGGCTTTGGGCGCGGGCGTCTCCGACATACGTGGCCAGATTGGAAAGACTGAGCGAGAGCCAGCTACTGCCAATTGTCACCGCGAAATAATCACGCTGGTGGAGAAATCCCCCGATGACGATGATCGGTGCCGCCACCTGAGCCAGACTCCCACCCAAAACCGAAATGAACAGCCCAGCAAAGCCAAACATAACGTGGCCGAGTTCGTGAATGCCAAAGGTAATGCCTGAAAAGAAATTTTGATATTCCGGATCAAACACCGAATGGACACCGGCATATCCGAAATAGAGCAGCAAAATCGCCCGCCAGATCGGGGATTTGTTCCGGCACCAGGTTTCAATATCTTCAAGTACATCTTGCCACCAGCGTTCCCAATCCATAGCACCACCTTCATTTTTAGTCAGTAGTTGATAAGTCAGTAGTCAGTAGTCAGTAGTTGATGAGTCAGTAGTCAGTAGATAAAACCCGGATCGTTGAATCTGCGGGATTTTTGAAAAGAATTATTCCTAAATAACTCAAATAGAACCGAATACACTTGACAGAATTTCTCACTTCCCAACACTCGACTACTGACTACTGACTACTGACTACTGACTACTGACTACTGACTACTGACGAATAACTCTTTTCAATTAAGCTGAATTCGATCAACGGCATCCCAGGCCGACATATCTGAAAGTATGACCTGTTCACCGGGTTTAAGACCCTCAACGACTTCGATAGTGTTCACTGAACTCCGCCCCAGTTTCACTGGGACTCGAACCGCGTGTTTGCCATCGGATTCGATTTTGAATATGCCAATGGTGCTGTTGGGCTGGCCCTGAACCGGACGGCCCACAAAAACCACATCATCGAGCCGCTCAAGTTCAACCGTTCCGTCAACGCTCAGGTCAGGTCGGGCGCCTTTTGGCAGTTCGCCTTCCAGGCTGACATCCACCGTGACCGTGCCATTTTGCACTGATGGATCAATGCGGACAACTTTCCCATTCACCGTGCCGTTGCGGGTGTCCACAGTGGTCAATTGCCCGACAAGCACATCTTTGGCCTGGGTTTCGGCAATCCGAATCTCAGCTTTGAGCCGGGTTGGATCGGCAATCCGGGCCAGGTTGGTGCCTGGAGTGACCTGTTGTCCAACCTGAACCGGAATTAACTGCACCACCCCAGACATTCCAGCTTTGACTTTCAAGTCAGCGAGCTGGCTCTTGCGCAGGTCAGCCAGGGCTTTGAGTTGTTCGATGCGTGCCTGCTGGGCGCCAAGCTGAGCTTTGACCGAATCATCGTGAATGGCCAGTCGTTTTTGTTCAATTTCAGTGCGCGTTTTCAACTGGTCCGCCGTAACACGAGACAATTTTCGGTTGAGATCTGAGATCAACCCATCTTTGGCGAGTTGCTCATCTGAGTCTGATCGCATTTTGGCCTGGATAAAGTCGGATTTGACCGATGAAGCAGCCGCTTGCTGGTCAAGGAGCGTGCTTTCCAACCGGACTTTGAGGCTGGCATACTCAGCTTCGGCAGCTTTGAGTTGGAGTCCGGCATCGAGAACGCTTTGCTCAAGCTCTGGATTGCTTAATTCCATCAAAATCGTGTCGGCTTTGACTTCCGCTCCGGGTTTGACCAGAATATTTTCCACTTTCCCCTGACTCCCCGCTGGGATCCACCGGATTTCTTCGGGTACCAGCGTCCCCAGTCCCCGAACCTGACGCAGCATCGGCCCGCGTTTGACGGTGTCAATCCAGACTGTTGCCCGGTCAACTGTCGGAGCGGCGGGCTTCAATCGGGAAACCCATAAACTCACCCCAACCACGGCGCACAGCACGACAAAGGCAAGTGCAACGTGGCGTAATTGGCGATTTCGTGCGACGGATTTGCTTCGTTGGATGTCCATAGTTCCTTATGCCTTGGGCCCTGATGTGGCACCCAATACATATGTTGAAGTCTGCTGTTGAATTGGATTCAACAGGCCAAAAGGCGAATGCTATGCCACAGGTTTTCTTTTCAATCAGGTTTATCAGATTTGCCTTGGGGTATCACCTGGGATTGGTAACTCACCCACGAAATATCACTCAGCTAAATCTTTCTATTAACAAGGTTTATCTGTACTGATGGCCGGTATACTTTCGACTGGTTGATTTTTTGAAACGCGGAAATTCAACGAGAATTCTATCATTTTCAGATAGCACTTAATGCCGGGAAAGACAAACCCTGGCGGTCCATTCCAGGGCCGGTGCCCGCTTGTGGGATTTTGGGTTGTCATTAGCGAACAAGCGTTCAAACTGAACATAGTCAGGCGTCAGCAGTTAGTAGTTAATCACTCACTAAGTTTATTTTATCGAGCTATTTACCCATCGAACAATGTCAACAAATGGTTTGAACTTCGTGGTAACCTGCCTGAGTGAACGCGACCCAATGCGGGAACTGCCGCTTTTATCAACTGCTATTCTTAGAGTAAGCTCGGGTGTTCACTTTGAACCTCCCGTTTATCCTCGATACCTATGCTCTCAAAAATTCTCAACTTTATTGCCCTCCAGGTCGGCTGGTTTGCCTGCGTGGTTGGTGCGGCCAAGGGGTATGTCTGGCTTGGCCCGCTCGTTGTGGTTCTCTTTTTGATTGGACACATCCTGCTGGTGGCACCTGACCGCCTCCGTGAAGTAAAATTTATACTGGCTGTCGGTGTGTTGGGAGCAGTGGCTGACAGCCTGCAAAAAATGTATGGCGTGCTGGCCTATATGGATGACTTTGTGCGGCTACAATGGCTCGCCCCAGCCTGGATTATTTCGCTCTGGGTACTCTTTGCCAGCAGTTTTAGTACTTCGCTTGAATGGATGCACCGGCGCTATGTCATTGGGGCAGTGTTTGGGGCAATTGGTGGTCCGTTAAGCTACCTGGCCGGTACTAAATTTGGCGCAGTCACCTTTAAATATGACCCCACCTTTTCAATGATTGTCGTCGGCCTGGTGTGGGGAGCCATTATGCCAATCCTGCTGGTCATGGCTGAAAAATTTGGACTTGTCCAGCCTGTAAAGATTGAAACCTAACGACTTACCAGGTTTTCATTCTTCATTCTCAATTCTTCATTCTTCATTGGTCTGGCATGGGTTTTACACTTCGGTTTGATCGAGGAACATTATTACTTGAGGGGAGCACTGACCTTCCAGCTTCGGTGACAGGTCTGTTTCGATTTGACCCACGCGTTGACGCGTTTCGAGCCTCCTGTGAGCAGTATCGGGAAATTGTCGAAAAATTGGGACCGGACCTGGATGCCAATCGAGCACCACGATACCAGCGGTTAAAGCTTTCTCCATTACTTTCATTTGAACCATATCCTCACCAAACGGCGGCGCTCGAAGCCTGGACCAAAGCTGGTCGCCGTGGGCTGGTGGTGCTGCCGACGGGTGCGGGAAAAAGCCTGATCGGAATGCAGGCTCTGGCAAGCTGTGGCCGAAGCGGCATGGTGATTGTCCCGACAATTGACCTGATGCACCAGTGGTTTGCCTTGCTCAAAGCGGCCTTCCCGGAAACCGAAGTTGGGTTGCTCGGAGGCGGCTATCACGATGCGAGCCCGCTGCTGGTATCCACCTACGACTCAGCCGCCCGCCAGATGGAACGGCTTGGAAATCAGTATGGCGTCCTGATTGCTGATGAAGTCCATCACCTACCATCTGAGTTTTACCGAAGCATCGCTGAATTTTCGCTCGCCCCCTATCGGCTCGGGCTGACTGCGACGCTGGAACGCAGCGATATGCGCCACCGGGATTTATTCAACCTGATTGGACCGCTGGTCTATCACTGTGACCCGGAAGATCTGGCCGGAGATGTACTGGCTCCCTACCAGATCAAACGACTGTATGTGGAACTCACCAGTACTGAACGGGAAGCGTACACGGCGGCCCAGCGCCAACGGGATGCCTTCCTCGATGCCAACAACATCTCACTGAAGCAACTCGATGGATGGAGTCGGTTTGTGATGGTTTCTTCCCGGACCATCGAAGGCCGCCAGGCAATGCACGCTCATCAGGAACTTCGGCGGCTCTCGCACGCCGCCCCAGCCAAACTGAGGGCACTGGAATTGATTCTGGCCGAACATCCACAGGAAAAAGCCGTCGTTTTTACCGAAGACAACGCCACCGTGTATGAACTTTCCAAAAAATTCCTGATTCCCTGCATTACCCACCAGACACCAATTAAAGAGCGCCACCACATTTTGACCCAGTTTCGAAATGGAACCTACCGAACCCTGGCTACCAGCAAAGCTTTAAATGAAGGTGTGGACGTGCCAGATGCCTCAATCGGTGTCATTTTATCGGGCAGTGCCGTTCGTCGAGAGTTTGTCCAGCGTCTCGGACGCATTTTGCGACGCGTTGAAGGCAAAAAAGCGGTGCTCTATGAAGTCATCACCCGCCAAACCCGAGAAGAAGGCGTGGCCGCTAGACGAATGAAGAATGAAGAACAAGTGGTTAGTGGTTAGTGATTAGTGGTTAGGGACTGTAAAAAATCAACTTCCCGTTTTCGTTTGGGAATCAGGCATTTGGATTGAGCATCCCGGAGGGCTGCAGTTCGGATAGCCGGTGGTTGCGAGGCTTTGTGAGCTACCACCGGGAACAGGTTCGTTCTGTCCAGTGCTCCCCCGCTTCGCCCGCGCCCCGCAGGGGCGCGGGCGAAGCGTGGGAGCACCAAGGGGTGGCCTTTGGATCCGGTGGTAGGCCCAAAGCGGCCAACCGACCGGCTATCCGAACGGCAACGCTTCGCGGTGCAAGACCAAAACCTGGACGTGGCAGAACGCGCCCGAGGAACTTATTTTTTAACGCTCCCTTAGTGGTTTGTTTTTGGTTCTTGATGCGTGGTTCTTCTTTGAAGGTATTGATTTCTAACCACTAACCACTAATCACTAACCACTACCCACATTCTTCAATTTTTCCAGAAAGGTGATCCGTTTGTGCTTCCGTCAGAACTTTTGACCTATCGCGTACGCGGCGGTCAGGCATATCCACAATTTTTGAACGGGCCCCGGACCAAATGGGCGACCAGTGTTTTGGAAACCATTACTGGTTGCCTGCAAAAACCCCGCAGTGTGGTGATGGAAGCGTTGAAAACCCTTGAAGGCAATTCGCCGGATTATCGTCTGGTACGTGGTCTGGCCCATCTCGCCCTGGAAGATGCTGTTTTTTCAGTGGTTTCCCCAATTCCCCCTGAAGAACTTCGCCAGGAAGCCTTTACCCTGGCTGCCGAGCATGGTCACCGACCACGTGAAGTTCAAAATATTTTGAATGAACTGGCAAACCGGTTTGGGCTGGATCCGGAAATGCTCCGGGAAGCATTTTATGCTGATTTGCCCGAAAATCACATGCTGGTTTCAGTTCCAGACCAAACGCCTGAACAACTCATTGACCGGTACAATCTGGCTCAGGCTCAGGGGTTACTGTATTACGCCCGTCAAATCGTCATTCAAGCCCATCGCAATGTACCAGGCGAATATCGAAAATTATTTCATTTGATTAAGTTTTATGGGTTGATGTATGCCGTTGAGGGCAATTTGGACGATGGGTATCGGGTCTTTGTGGATGGTCCAGCCAGTCTTTTCCGTCAAAATTTAAAGTACGGTGTCAAAATGGCGGCATTTTTTCCAGCGTTGTTGCATATCACACGCTGGGAAATCGAAGCTGAGTTAAAAATCAAAGGTGTGCCTGCCACCTATCACGTCACTTCGCAAGCCGCATTGCGCTCACACTATCCCAAACCACCAGCGTATGACAGCCTGCTCGAAGCGTCCTTTGTCGAACGATGGGTACGGCACGATACCCTGTGGACACTTGAACGAGAAGTTGAAATTGTTGATTTAAAAGGGACTGTCATGGTGCCTGATTTTGCGCTTCGCCATCCATCAGGACAGGTATTTCATGTCGAAATCGTGGGGTTCTGGCACCCGGATTATTTGCGACGGAAATTTGACAAGGTGCGTCGGGCCGGCATGAAAAACCTCATTCTGGCTGTTTCCGACCGACTCAAAGTCACAGACGAACACCTTGCCGGTGTTGTTGGACCCGTCATTTTCTTTAAGGGGAAATTACTGCCAAAAGCGGTACTTGACGTCGTGGAGGAACTTGTGGACGCAGAGAACTCAGTGGAAAAAGAGGCGGGACAAGGTAACCCGTAGGGAACGAAAGAACCATACAATTATGGTTGAGTGTAAGAAGCCGAAGGACACGAAATGGGTGCGAATTGAGAAGATCAAATCCAGATTAGTCCTTTGTTCCCTATGGGTTACCTAAAGAACTACGCAGCCTGGAAAACACTTTCATCATGAATGTCAACCTCAACCAACCCATCGCGGTATAAAGCATATCCACTCGGCGTGCTGGCAATAATTGACGGAATGCCACGGTCGGCAAACCAGCGTTGCCAGGCTTCAAGATCACGATACGCTTCGGACTTTCGGCTTTTGACAAACGTTGAGAAACGATTTTCCTCAGTGACATGAATTTTCGCAATGCCATGAACTTTTCCCATATGTAACCTCCAGAGTGAGCGAAACCGGTTCGGGGAATCCTCACCAAACCGTTCCGGATAATGTTTAAGATTTCGCTTTAATGTCTTTGTTTTCAGAAAGTGTGAGCTTTTTGCTCAAATTTAGGTTGCAATTGATTTCAAAAAAATATCTTGCAATTCGTGCGCCAAAAATTTAGACAAGATTCAACAAATGGCCCATTCGCTCTTTTTTGGTGCGCAGGTAATTCATTGACGGTTCAAACGGCTGGCTTTCAATCGGCACCCGTTCAACAACGGTCAGGCCAGCTTCACGTAGCGTCGAGATTTTTTCGGGGTTGTTGGACATCACCCGAACTTTTTGCAAACCCAGGAGCTGTAAAATTTCAGCGCACTGGGTGTAATCGCGGGTATCAACTTCGAGTCCCAATCGCAGATTGGCTTCGATGGTATCAGCGCCCTGGTCCTGAAGCGCATAGGCTCGAATTTTATTCAGGATGCCAATTCCACGGCCTTCCTGATGCTGATACACAATCACACCGTGACCTTCTTCGGCAATCATCTCCATTGCCCGGGTCAGTTGCCGGCCACAATCACATTTAATTGAATGAAACACATCCCCAGTCAAACACTGGGAGTGAATCCGGACCAAACTTGATTGGTCAGCCTGGGGTGTTCCCATCGTAAGCGCCACAAACTCTTCACCGCTGGTTAAACTTCGGAACCCGATAATTCGAAAATCTCCATGCTCAGTTGGTAAATTTGCTTCAGCCACCAATTCAACTGTTGACTGAGCCGGACAGCCTTCAGAGAAACCATTCATATCGTGTCCTTTCTTTTTCTGCTACCTGGTGGCGATTCTTTCCCACCAGAGTACGTCTGTATGTCGAGTTATATAAGAGCAAGAACGACTACCCTTCTACGACAGAAGTGAATGCTCATTCAGCCTGCTAAAAAGTACTTGATTGACCATGTTTTGTCAAGAATTTTTCCAAGACAAAAACTAAACAGAAATATTTTGTCCAGGATATAAACCAGACAGAATATTTAACCTTTATCTTTGATTCCGCTGGTGTCGTACCTGATGCACGAGGTGTGCTTTCTGAAATGAGAGCTCATATCCGAATGAGTCACGACATCATTCCAGGTAGATATTTTGACTTTCCTGGCTAAAGCAGGAATTAATTAAAACGGGTATTGAGGAAAAAGGTGCGAAAACAGATACACTTGATTTTGGGGGCGAGCCAACCTGAGACTACCATTTTTTTCTTCGTTGAAGAATTGAATCCAGATGCAAACATTGACAAATGATCCCAGTTTGGAGAAGGTTCAGTCGCCTCAGACACCAAAATCGAGTATCCTTAGGGGCTGCACCTTGCCCTGAACATTTTTTCGAATCACTCATCATTTCACCATGCCTAAAGACAAAGTTCTTGTTGTTGACGACGAACAACTCATCCGCTGGTCACTCACTGAAGCACTCAATGAATGGGGCTATGAATGTGTGGAAGCCGCCACGGCTTCAGCCGCCATGACATTGTTTGAATCCGAACAACCAACCGCCGTGTTGCTTGATATTAATCTCCCCGACGGATCGGGCCTCAATGTCCTGCGCGATATAAAACGCACCCAACCGCAGGCGGTTGTCATTATGATTACCGCCAATGTACTGGTTGATGACACGATTGCAGCCTTACGCGCCGGGGCGTATGACTTCATCGGGAAGCCGGTCAACCTTGAGGAGCTTCAAATCACCATCCGCAATGGCATTGAAGCCCAGCGATTGCGCAAAGAAGTCACCCAAATCAGACGCGAACAAGCCCGTCAATTCAGCTTTGAGCAAATTGTCGGGCGATCCATTGCGATGATGAACACCCTGGAACTGGCCAAAAAAGTGGCTGCCAGCGAAGTATCCTGCGTGTTGCTGCAAGGAGAATCCGGCAGCGGGAAAGACGTCATTGCCAAAGCCATTCACTACGCCTCCCGCCGGTCAAGTGAACCATTTGTGGCCATTAACTGTGCCGCGTTGCCGTCAACGCTGATTGAAAGTGAACTCTTCGGGTATGAAAAAGGGGCTTTTACTGATGCGAAAGCCCGCAAAGCCGGCCTTTTTGAACAGGCTGAAGGCGGCACGCTGTTTCTGGACGAAATTGGAGAAATGGAACTCAATCTGCAGGCCAAACTCCTTCGAGTATTAGAGGAAGGAACATTTCGCCGGGTCGGCGGCCTCAAAGATGTATCGCTCGATACCCGAGTTATTGCCGCATCAAACCGGGACCTCAAATCAGAGTGCCAGGAAGGAAAATTCCGGCTTGATCTCTATTACCGGCTTTCAGTCATTCAAATTGATGTTCCCGCCCTGCGAGAACGCGGCGATGATGGGCTAATTCTCGCCAATCACTTTATCAATCAGTTTAAACAGCAACTGCGTAAAAAAACTCGAGGTCTAAGTTCAGAGGTTGAAGATATTTTTCGAAAATACTCCTGGCCAGGCAATGTCCGTGAACTTAGAAACGTGATCGAACGGGTCATGATTTTGGAAGACGGCGATTTGATTACCACCAAGTACCTTCCCCGCGACCTGATCTTACCGGAATATCATCGCCCAATCGTGACGGCACCAGTCCCCACTCCGAGCACACAACCTTCACAAACAGCGCTTCCAGCAGTTGAGCCCAAGGCATCAACTGCGGGACAACACATCTTCCAGCTTCCAACCGAAGGAATCTCAATTGACGAGGTTGAAATGTCGCTTGTGCAGCAAGCCATGCAATTAAGTGGCGGCAATCAAACCAACGCCGCCAAGCTGCTGCGGATATCCCGTGACCAGTTACGCTACCGCCTTAAGAAATTGGAAGGACAGGAAGTGACAAGGTGACCAATTGACAAGGTGACAGGGTGACAGGGTGACCAATTGACAAGGTGGCCAGTTGATACGGAATATACAGGAACCACAGAAAACAAATACAAATTATTCAACAGTTTCTGGGATTTCAACCGAATACAAACCGAGAAAATATTTATCTCAAAAACCATAGTCACCTTGTCACCTTGTCACCTTGTCACCTTGTCACCTTGTCACCTTGTCACCTGGTCACCTGGTCACCCTGTCACATTGTCACTTCAGTCAAATTGTCAAGAATGAGTCACACCGAGTTTTATTTTGCCAAAATTGCCGCCGCTTTTGTTCGTGGGACACTTTCAGATTCAACACTCATTCCAGGTCAGCTTGAAGAACTATGGACGGCGCCACTGGAAGCATTGCTTGAGTCAGAAATTGAAGCCATTGTTCAGTTTGGCCTTGATCAGGGATTGAGGCTCCATCGCTTTAAGCGAACCATGGGACTGGCGCGTGTTCATCGGGTTTTGGGTATTTTGAAAGGGATGTCACCGGAAGCTTTGCTCGATATCGGGAGTGGTCGCGGAGCTTTTTTATGGCCACTCATCGAGGAATTTCCAGAAATTCCAGTTACGGCCATTGATTGCGACCTCAAACGGGTCATTGATATCCGTGCTGTTGGCAGTGGGGGAATTCCCCGTCTTTCTGCCCATGAAATGGATGTGATGAATCTGAACTTTCTCGATCACGCTTTCGACGTAGTCACGGCCCTTGAGGTCCTGGAGCACATTCCAGCATTTGAACAGGCAATCCGTGAATGTTGTCGCGTGGCCCGGCGGTTTGTCATTATCAGCGTTCCTTCACACGAAGATGACAACCCGGAACATATTCATCTCTTTGATCAGACCCGACTGGTTGAAACACTGAGAGCATCCGGTGCCAATCGAGTTACCTGCGAGTATGTTCTCAACCACCTGATTGTGGTGGCGGGTATGTGAGTTCCGCGCTTCCGGGTTTTCGAATTTATGTCCTTTTTGTTATTAAATCTCGGAACCCGAAACACTGATCCTATGCCTGACGACTTGTTTAAATTCCCACGCACACCCCATCTGACTGGCTCTCGAATTCAACCGGGTGATGAAGACCTGGAACAACTGAGCCTGGACGACCTGACCGACCAGACTGTCGTGGTTGAAGAAAAAGTTGATGGGGCCAACGCGGCCATTAGTTTTTCAGAAACTGGACAGCTTCAGCTCCAAAGCCGGGGACATTTTTTACTTGGTGGCGCCCGAGAACGGCATTTCAACCTGTTTAAACAATGGGCAACCAGTTTAACGCCCAACCTGTGGGAAGTTCTAGGACACCAATATGTGCTCTATGGCGAATGGGTCTATGCTAAGCACACCGTTTTTTATGATCTTCTGCCACATTACTTTTTGGAATTCGATGTTCTGGATACAGAAAATTCAGAGTTCCTCAGTACTGACCGACGAGCTGCTCTGCTGGCGGGGTTGCCCATTGTCTCGGTACCGGTGCTCTTTACGGGCAAAATTATGTCAATTCAGGCGCTTTTGAACCTCATGGGACACTCAACTTTTATTTCTGATTCGCACCTGGAAAACCTGGCTTACGCTTGTCGCGAACTTGGTTTGGATGAAACCCGTGCGCTGAAAGAAACTGATCCTAACCCCTTGATGGAAGGCTTGTATTTGAAAATAGAAACCGATGGCCGTGTATGCAGACGGTTTAAATATGTTCGGGAAACATTTTTACAGGCGGTTGATCAGGCTCAAGGTCACTGGCTCGACCGCCCGATCATTCCCAATCTTTTAAAACCGGATGTTGATTTATACAGTTTGTAGTCAGTAGTTCACTAAGTTCATTTGGCTGAGTCACTTAAATGTTTTCTCATACAGGAATCCCATTGCAAGTTGGTATAAACCACTTTGGAATTGAATCCTCGCATTATGCAAAGGCTAAAATATTGAAAAGATTGTATTTCCCTCAGCCCTTAGCCCGATACCCGCAACCCTAATATGTCATTCTCATCCTGGAATTTCCCATTCTGCCCCGAACCTCCTTCCTGGGAATTGAACTGGGAGCAGCTTGAATCGGAATTCGTTTGGCTTCAGGCACTGCGTGATTGCTCACTGGATCAAACTTTGCACGCTGTGAATGACGATGCTCTGATCCAAACCCGAATGATTTGCGAGGCGCTGGTTTCAAGTCAAAAGTGGCGGATGCTTCCAGCGGTTGAGCGGTCAATCCTCTTTGCGACAGCCCTGCTTCGGGATATTGCCAAACCTGAATGTACGATTTTTGACCCGGAAGGTCAGATTTCCTGCCGTGGGCATCAACGCCGGGGAATGTACAAAGCGCGGTTGATCCTGTGGGATGACGTGTTTTTCCAGACAAACCCGGTGCCATTTCTGATTCGTGAAATGATCGTCAACCTGATTCGGTACTCAGGCTTGCCAGTTCATTGCCTTGACCAGGCGGATCCAGCCCGGTTGGTGATTCAGGCCAGTCAAACTGTGAGGTGTGACTGGCTGGCATTACTGTCAGAAACCGATTCCGAGAATTGCCACCCTGCTTACAAAGCCGAACGGCTGGACCAAATTGAGTTGTTTCGGGAGTTCTGTCGCGAATATGGCTGCCTGACCCATCCATTTGCATTTGCTTCAGACCACAGCCGATTTGTCTATTTTCGGAGTGAACCAGACAAACTCCCCTATGATGCCTATGACACAACCCGATTTGAGGTGGTGCTGCTGGTGGGCATCCCTGGCGCCGGAAAAGATACCTGGATTTTGAATTGTGCCGGAAGCTTGCCAATTATTTCGCTTGATGAACTTCGACTCAGTCTCGATATTTCACCGGAAGACAATCAGGGTTCAGTGATCTCAGCCGCTAAAACCCAGGCCCGGGAATACCTTCGCCGCCAGCAACCATTTGTCTGGAATGCCACAAATATAATGGCTGCCCGGCGAAGCCAGTTGATTGACTTGTTTGCGGCCTATCAGGCACGCGTCAGAATTGTCTATGTGGAAGCCCCGCTGCAGACTGTTTTGCGACGAAATGCTCACCGCGAATCGGCTGTCCCGAATCGGGTTATTTACAAATTTGCCTCCAAACTGGACATTCCGAATCGGACCGAAGCCCATACGGTTCATTATGTTATTGACGGAAGCTTTCTCGAAAACTGGTGGACCCAATGGCCCTTCGGTGAAGATTAGGTAATTTTTGACCCTCGCCAAAATATTTCTAAACACGAAATATTTGAAAAACACGAATAAAATCAAATATTTACCAGATTCAACCCGTCGGTTGCAGCAATTCTTTGTTTGGAAAACAAAAGCCAAAAAAGATAAACTGAAGGGATGACAAACACCAAACAACCGGGAATCAAAGAGCGAACATTTGAAGAAATCTTCGGGAAAGTCAGCGCGAAGTTTGATGAAATCGAGGA